>DATBKR010000686.1:0-48311 GCA_036555805.1 Hyphomicrobiaceae bacterium
GAAGTCGTGCGCGGCAATGCCATGAAACCCTACGGCGGCATCGCCTCCTCCGACACCCGCGCCAGGATCATCGCCTACCTGGAGGCGGGCGGCGCAGGCAAATGAGCGCCGCGCTCCGCGTGGCCCGCAAGAAGATGGCCCTGCAGCGGCCCCCAGTCCGCTTCCCGCCTGCTTGAGCTGCCAATCTACGAATTCGAGCGGGCCAGCACGTCCATCAGCTCATCGATCTTGCGCGTCTGGTCGTCGAGGTCGTTGCTGCGCATCGCCTGCTTGACGCAGTGGCCGACGTGGTCGCGCAGGATCTCGTGCTCCACGCGGCGCAGGGCCGCCCGGACGGCCGAGAGCTGCGTCACGATGTCGATGCAGTAGCGGTCCTCATCGACCATGCGGGACAGACCGCGCACCTGGCCCTCGATTCGGCTCAGGCGCTTCAGGCACGCAGATTTGACCGACTCGTTCATGCCTTGACATATACCCTGGAGGGGTATAGCGCGTCAAATCGCTGCCATACGCCCGCAGGGTTCGGAGTCGATCATGAGCGGACACCATCCAGGCCCCGCTGACGCGAAACGGGAGACGCACGCGCCCCACGTCGATCATCCCCGGCACCGGCACGGCCACGCCACGGCGCCGGCGGGAGCCGTCCAAGACCCCGTGTGCGGCATGAGCGTGGACCCCCACACCGCGAGGCACACCGCCCTCTACGCGGGCAGGCCCTATTACTTCTGCTCCGCCCGCTGCCGGGAGAAGTTCGTCGCCGCCCCCGAGGCATATCTCGCGGCCCAGCAGGCAAATGCGGAGCCGGTGCCGGAGGGCACGATCTACACCTGCCCGATGCATCCCGAGATCCGCCAGGTGGGCCCCGGCTCCTGCCCGATCTGCGGCATGGCGCTGGAGCCGGTGCTCGCGACCGCCGCGACCGGGCCCAACCCCGAACTTGCCGACATGACGCGCCGGTTCTGGATCGGGCTCGCGCTCACCGTGCCGGTGTTCGTGCTGGAGATGGGCAGCCACCTCATCGTCGACTTGCACATGCTGATCGGCTCACAGCTCTCGAACTGGATCCAGCTGGTGCTGGCTACCCCCGTAGTGCTCTGGGCCGGCTGGCCGTTCTTCGAACGCGGCTGGGCCTCGGTGCGCACCGGCAACCTCAACATGTTCACGCTGATCGCCATGGGCACCGGCGTGGCCTGGGTCTACAGCGTCGTCGCCACGCTCCTCCCCGGCCTGTTTCCGGCCGCGTTCCGCACCATGGACGGCGCGGTGCCCGTCTACTTCGAGGCCGCCGCCGTGATCACCGTGCTGGTGCTGCTGGGCCAGGTGCTCGAATTGAAGGCGCGCGAACAGACCGGTGGCGCCATCCGCGCTCTGCTCGACATGGCACCCAAGCGTGCCCGCCGCCTCCGCCCGGACGGGGGCGACGAGGACGTCGACCTTGGCGCGGTCGTCGCGGGCGACCGCCTGCGCGTGCGGCCTGGCGAGAAGGTGCCCGTGGACGGGGAGCTGATCGAAGGACGCAGCTCGGTGGACGAGTCGATGGTGACCGGCGAGTCGATGCCCGTCGCCAAGGAGGTGGGCTCGAGCGTGATCGGGGGCACCCTGAACCAGTCGGGCAGCTTCGTGATGCGCGCCGACAGGGTGGGCCGGGACACCGTGCTGTCGCGCATCGTCGGGATGGTCGCGGCGGCGCAGAGGAGCCGCGCGCCCATCCAGCGGCTCGCCGATCAGGTCTCCGCCTGGTTCGTGCCGCTGGTGATTGCGGTGGCCGTGCTCGCGTTCCTCGCGTGGTCGATCTGGGGCCCGGAGCCGCGCTTCACCTTCGGCCTGATCGCGGCCGTCTCGGTGCTCATCATCGCCTGCCCCTGCGCGCTGGGCCTCGCCACGCCCATGTCGATCATGGTGGGCGTGGGCCGCGGCGCCAGCAGCGGCGTGCTCATCAAGAACGCGGAAGCCCTGGAGCGCTTCGAGAAGGTCGACACCATCGTCGTCGACAAGACCGGCACCCTGACCGAGGGGAGCCCCAAGGTGGTGGCCGTGCGCGTCGCACCCGGGCAGTCGGAGGTCGAGCTGCTGCGGCTGGCGGCGAGCCTGGAGCGCGGCAGCCAGCACCCGCTGGCTGCCGCAGTCGTCGCGGCGGCAAGCGAACGCGGCCTCTCCCTCGCCCAGGCGGCCGATTTCGACGCGCCCACCGGCAAGGGTGTCACGGGGTCGGTGGAGGACCGGCACCTGGTGATCGGCAACCGGCGCATGCTGGAGGAGGCCGGCGTCGACGTGACCGCCGGTTCGGGCGGCGGGCTCGCAGCCGAGGCGGACCGGCTGCGCCAGGAGGGGGCCACAGTGGTGTTCGTCGCCATCGACGGGCAGGCCGCCGGCGCGATCGCCATCGCCGATCCCATCAAGGCAACCACGCCGGGCGCGCTCGCCGCCCTGAGGACGGCCGGCATCCGCGTGGTGATGCTCACGGGTGACAATGCCACGACCGCGCGGGCCGTGGCGGCGAGGCTGGGCATCGCCGAGGTGGAGGCGGAGGTGCTGCCCGAGGACAAGAGCCGGGTCGTCGAGCGTCTCCGCCGGGAGGGACGCGTTGTGGCCATGGCCGGCGACGGCGTCAACGACGCGCCCGCGCTGGCGGCGGCCGACGTGGGCGTGGCCATGGGCACCGGCACCGATGTTGCGATGGAAAGCGCTGGGGTCACCCTGGTCAAGGGCGACCTCAACGGCATCGCCCGTGCGCGGCGCCTCTCGGCGGCGACCATGGCCAACATCCGCCAGAACCTGGTGTTCGCCTTCATCTACAACGCCGCTGGCATCCCCATCGCCGCCGGGGTGCTCTACCCGGCGTTCGGCCTCCTGCTCTCGCCGGTGATCGGCGCCGCGGCGATGGCGGCCTCCTCGGTGAGCGTGATCGCCAACGCCCTGCACCTCAATCGCGTGGAGATTTGAGATGCAGCCCGCCTCGCGCCCTATCGCATCGATTCGCGCTCCGGCTCTGCCGCCGCTACAGATCGGGGCCGCCGGTCTTGGGCTCGTAGGTGCGCATGTAGCGGTCGTGACTGCGCTTGTACTGCTCCGGGTCGGTGGGACCGCCCTGGCAGGCCGTGAGCGCGAGCACCAGGGTGCATGCGCCTGCTAGAAGCAGAAGAACTCTCTTCATGGTTTTCTCCCCGCGTTACGTAGCTTGGGTCAAGCGAAGCGCAGAACCCAGCATTTCTCGGGTTGCACGCGTCTCTGTTGGGTCTCCCCCGGCTTTCGCCGGGGTCGACCCTACGCCACCTACGCAATCGTCACCCCGCCGTCGGCGACGATCACCGCACCGGTCATGAACGACGCCGCCTTGGAGGCGAGGAACGCCACGATGCCGCCGATCTCGTCGGGCTCGCCGATGCGCCTGAGCGGTGTGGCGTCCAGGCGCGGCTTCAGGGCGTCGGCGTTCTCCCACAGGGCGCGCGCGAAGTCGGTCTTGACGAGGCCGGGCGCGACGCAGTTGACGCGCACGTTCTTCCATCCCCACTCGGTTGCGAGACTGCGGGCGAGCTGGAAATCGGCGGCCTTGGAGATGCCGTAGGCGCCCAGCACCGCGCTGCCGCGCAAGCCACCTATCGAGGACACGATGATTACGCTGCCGCCGCCCTTCTCGACCATGGCGGGGATGGCCCGGTTGCAGAGCCACAGGTTGCTCTTGATGTTGGAGCTCATGATCTTGTCGAACGCCTCGTCGGAGATGCCGCCGAGCGGCCCGAAATAGGGGTTGACGGCGGCGTTGCACACCAGCGTGTCGATCCTGCCCCACTGCTTCAGCGTGCCGTCGATCAGCCCCTCCACCTCGGCCCTGCGCGAGATGTTGCAGGGGATGACGAGCGCCTCGCCGCCGTCCTTGCGGATCGCCGCCGCCACCTCCTCGCAGGCGTCGGCCTTGCGGCTGGAGATCACCACCCTGGCGCCCAGTGCGGCCATGGTCTCCGCCGCCGAACGGCCGATGCCGCGGCTCGATCCGGTGATGACGGCCACCTGGCCGGTGAGGTCGAACGGGTTGGTCATGGCGCGGCGCCTCCTCGGAATGGACCGTTGTGATCGGCCGGGTATCCCCTTGCCCTTTACGTTAACTTGTTGCCAGAAGCGAGCCTCGCCCTTAACGTGCATGCATCATAGAGACCGGCCCGATACGCAGACAAGGACGGCGATGGGAGAGGAGCGGCCCTGGCCCTGGGAGCGGAGCTACCCGCCCGGCGTGCGCTGGGATGCGCCTCTGGCGATTTCCACCATTCCACAGATGTTCGACGCCTTTACGGCGCAGTGGGGGCCCAAGCCGGCGCTGGAATACCGCGACCGCACGACCACCTACGCGGAGCTGCGCGCCGCCGTCGATGCCATGGCCTCGGGCCTGATGGAGCTGGGCGTTGGCCCCGGCACGGCGGTCGCGCTCTATCTGCCCAACACGCCGTATCATCCGATCGCGTTCTTCGCCGTGCTGAGGTGCGGGGGTCGTGTGGTGAACCTGTCTCCGCTGGACGCCGAACGCGAGTTGGCCTTCAAACTCAAGGATTCCGGCGCCCGCATCCTGGTGACGACCAACATCGGCTTCATGGCGCCGATGGCACTGAAACTGAAGGCCGACGGGCTCATCGACCAGCTGATCGTCGGCGACGACACCGCCTTCGGGCCCTCGGCGCTGCCCACCACGCCCATCGCCGCGGATGCGCCGGTGGTCCCCTTCGACCGGCTGCGCGAGGACGGTGCCGCCAGCCTGCCGCTCAAGTGGCCGGAGATCGACGTGGAGGGCATCGCGCTCCTGCAGTACACCGGCGGCACCACCGGCCGGCCCAAGGGCGCGATGCTGACGCACGCCAACCTGAGCGCCACCTGCGCCATCTATAAGGCCTGGAGCGATCCACAGCGCATCTCGGCGCCCGGCGAGGACAAGGTGATCTGCGTCCTGCCGCTGTTCCATATGTACGCGCTGAGCGCGGTGATGCTGCGCTGCCTGTGCGAAGGCAACGAGCTGATGCTGCGGCCGCGCTTCGACGTGGCCACCACGCTCAACGACATCGAGGTGAAGCGCGCCACCGTCTTCCCCGGCGTGCCCACCATGTGGATCGCGCTCGCCAACGCCGCCGGCATCGAGCGGCGCGACCTCTCCTCGCTGCGCCGGGTCAGCTCGGGCGGCGCGCCGCTGCCGGTGGAGGTGGCGGAGCAGTTCCACAGGCTTACCGGCCACCGCCTGGGCGGCGGCTGGGGCATGACGGAGACGTCGCCCGCTGGCACCACCCTGCCGCTGGAGTGGCCGCCGGGCAAGGCCGGTTCGGTGGGCCTGCCGCTGCCCGGCATCACGATGGACATTGTGTCCCTGGACGACCCGCGCCGCCGGCTGCCCCCCGGTGAGAAGGGCGAGATCCGCATCAAGGGCCCCAACGTGACCAAGGGCTATTGGAACGCGCCAGAGGAGACGGCCGCCGCCTTCATGGACGGATATCTGTTGACCGGCGACATCGGTTACATGGACGAAGACAGCTATTTCTACTTGGTGGACCGCAAGAAGGACATGATCGTCTCCGCCGGGTTCAACGTCTATCCGCGCAGCATCGAGGAGGCGATCTACGAGCACCCGAGCGTCGCCGAGGTGATCGTGATCGGCGTGCCCGATGCCTACCGCGGCGAGGCCGCCAAAGCGTTCGTGCGGCTCAAACCCGGCACCGGCGCCTTCACGCTCGACGAACTGCGCGCCTTCCTGGCCGACAAGCTCGGCAGGCACGAGCTGCCGGCGCACCTGGAATTCCGCGACGCCCTGCCGAAGACCGCCGTCGGCAAGCTGTCCAAGAAGGAGTTGATCGAGGAGGAGCGGCAGAAGGCCCAAGCTGCCTCCCGGTCTGCCGCCGAATAGGCCCCCCACCCCCGCAGAAGAGGACCACCCCATGGTCGATGCCGTCATCGTCTCCACCGCCCGCACGCCCATTGGCAGGGCCGTGCGCGGCGCCTTCAACCTCACGCACGGCGCCGACATGGGCGGGCACGTCATCGCCCAGGCGGTGAAGCGCGCCGGCATCGAGCCGGGAGACGTGGAGGATGTGACCCTGGGCTGCGCCAACCCCGAGGGCGCCACCGGCGGCAACATCGCGCGCCAGTGCGCCATCCGGGCCGGCCTGCCGGTGACGGCGGCAGCGCAGACCGTCAACCGGTTCTGTTCCTCCGGGCTGCAGGCGATCGCGCTGGCCGCCTACAGCATCAGGGAGCAGGGCGTGCCGGTGGCCGTTGCGGGGGGTCTGGAGTCCATCTCCCTCGTGCAGATGAACATGAACACCAAGTTCTACCGCAACGACTGGATCGTCGAGCACAAGGGCGCGCTCTACCTGCCGATGATCGAGACCGCCGACATCGTCGCCCGGCGCTACGGCATCTCGCGCCAGGCCCAGGACGAGTATTCCCTCGCCAGCCAGCAGCGCACGGCGGCCGCGCAGAAGGAAGGGCGGCTCGATGCCGAGATCGTGCCGATGGCCACGGTGATGCAGGTCGAGAACAAGGAGACCAAGGCGATCTCCCAGCGCACCGTCACGCTGGAGCGCGACGAAGGCAACCGGCCCGACACCACGCTCGAAGGCCTCGCCAAGTTGAAGCCCGTGCGCGGCGACGACCAGTTCATCACGGCCGGCAACGCCAGCCGGCTGTCCGACGGCGCCTCGGCCTGCGTGCTGATGTCGGACAAGGAGGCGGCGAAGCGCAACATCAAGCCGATGGGCGTCTTCCGCGGCTTCGCCGTGGCGGGCTGCGAGCCCGACGAGATGGGCATCGGCCCGGTGTTCGCGGTGCCGCGCCTCCTGCAGCGCACCGGCCTCAAGATGGACGACATCGGCCTGTGGGAGCTCAACGAGGCGTTCGCCAGCCAGGTGATCTACTGCCGCGACAGGCTCGGCATTCCCATGGAGAAGCTCAACGTGGACGGCGGCGCCATCTCCATCGGCCACCCCTACGGCATGTCGGGCGCGCGCATGACCGGGCACGCGCTGATCGAGGGCAAGCGCCGCGGGGTGGAATACGCCGTCGTCACCATGTGCATCGGCGGCGGCCAGGGCGCCGCTGGCCTGTTCGAGATCGTCTGAGGGAGGAGAAGCCCAATGGACCTTCGCTTCAGCCCCGAGGAGAACGCCTTCCGCCAGGAGCTGCGCTCCTTCTTCCGATCGGCGGTGCCGGAGAGCATCCGCAACAAGGTGAGCGAGGACCGGCACATCTCCAAGGCGGAATGGGTGACCGCGCACAAGGCCCTGCACGCCAAGGGCCTGGCCGTGCCGCACTGGCCCAAGGCGTGGGGCGGCGCCGATTGGACGCCGGTGCAGCACTACATCTACACCGAGGAGCTGCAGTTCAACGGCGTGCCCCAGCCCCTGCCCTTCAACGTGGCCATGTGCGGGCCGGTGGTCATCGCGTTCGGCACGGAGGACCAGAAGCGGCGCTTCCTGCCGCGCATGGCGTCGCTCGACGATTGGTGGTGCCAGGGCTTCTCGGAGCCCGGAGCCGGCTCCGACCTCGCCGGCCTCAAGGCCACCGCCGTGCGTGCAGGCAGCCCAGGGGGCGACCACTACATCGTCAACGGCCAGAAGACCTGGACCACGCTGGCCCAGCATGCCGACTGGATTTTCTGCCTGGTGCGCACCGATCCCGCCGCCAAGAAGCAGCTCGGCATCTCCTTCCTGCTGATCGACATGAAGACGCCGGGCATCACCGTGCGCCCGATCCAGACCATCGACGGCGGGCGCGAGGTCAACGAGGTGTTCTTCGACGACGTGAAGGTGCCGGTGGAGAACCTGGTGGGCGAGGAGAACCGCGGCTGGGACTGCGCCAAGTTCCTGCTCGGCAACGAGCGCACCGGCATCGCCCGCGTCGGCTACACCAAGCAGCGCGTGCAGCGCATCAAGGCGCTCGCCGCCCGCGTGTATGCCGGAGACAGGCCGCTGATCGAGGACGAACGCTTCCGCGAGAAGCTGGCCGCCATCGAGGTGGAGCTGAAGGCCCTGGAGATGACGCAGATGCGCATCCTCTCCGAGGATCGCCATCGCAGGGACCGGACGCCCAACCCGATGTCGTCGATCCTCAAGATCAAGGGCAGCGAGATCCAGCAGGCCACCACCGCGCTGGCGCTGGAGATCGCCGGCCCCCTGGCGCTGCCCTACCGGTCGGAGCGCGACGACCCCGAGTTCGGCTCCAACGAGCCGCCGCAGGACCTCGAATGGGCGGCCCCGGCCGCGCCCGCCTATTTCAACTACCGCAAGGTATCGATCTACGGCGGCTCCAACGAGATCCAGCACAACATCCTGGCGAAGGCGGTGCTGGGGCTGTGATGCTACGCCAACTGTAGGTTGGGTCGAGCGAAGCGAGACCCAACAACCTCTGTTGGGTCTGCCGCCGGCTTCGCCGGCGTTGACCCAACCTACGGGAGCGCGAGGCCGGGCGGCAAGCGCGGGGAGAGGGAGAAGCGATGGACTTCGATCTGAGCGACGAGCAGCGGCAGCTGAAGGAGAGCGTGGAGCGGCTGCTCGCCGACGCCTACGGCGATCTCAACCTGCGCAAGGGCTATATCAAGGAGCCGAGAGGCTACAGCGCGGCGTTGTGGCAGCAGTATGCCGACCTGGGCCTGCTCGCAGCGCCCTTCGCCGAGGAGCACGGCGGCCTCGGCCTGGGGCCCACGGAGGCCATGATTGTCGCCGAGGCGCTCGGCCGCGCGCTGGCGGTGGAGCCCTACATGGCCGCCATCGTGCTCGCCGGCGGCGCGCTGCGCCAGGCCGGCAACGCCGCGCTGCTCGCCGACCTCGTGCCGGCCATCGCCGCCGGCCAGCTCACCCTCGCCCTGGCGCACCAGGAGCGGCAGGCGCGCTACGATCTGGCCGACACCGCCACCACCGCCCGCGCCGACGGCAAGGGCGGCTACACGCTGGAGGGCGAGAAGGTGGTGGTCCTCGCCGGCGACAGCGCCGACAAGCTCATCGTCTCCGCGCGGGCATCGGGCGCGCGCGCCGACCGCGGCGGCATCGGCCTGTTCCTGGTCGATGCCAAGGCCAATGGCGTCACCCGGCGCGGCTATCCCACACAGGACGGCATGCGCGCGGCGGACGTCACGCTCTCCGGCGTCAAGGTGGCGCCGGAGGCGGTGCTGGCCGGACCGGACACGAATCCGGGGGGCCTCGAGGTGCTGGAGCGGGTGGTGGACGAGGCCCTCGCGGCGCTGGCGTCGGAGGCCGTGGGCGCCATGGCGGGGCTCACCGATCTCACCGTGGAGTATCTCAAGACGCGCAGGCAGTTCGGCGTGCCGATCGGCTCGTTCCAGGTGCTGCAGCACCGTGCCGTGGACATGCTGACCGCCCTGGAGCAGGCACGCAGCATGGCCTTCTACGCCACCATGATGGCGACCGAGCCGGACGCCCAAGAGCGCCGCAGGGCAATGGCGGCGGCCAAGGTGCAGATCGGCCGCTCGGGCCGCTATGTGGGCGAGAGCGCCATCCAGCTCCACGGCGGCATCGGCATGACCATGGAGTACAAGGCCGGCCACTACTTCAAGCGCCTCTCCATGATCGACCTCGCCTTCGGCGACGCCGGCCACCACCTGCGCGAACTGGCCCGGATGGGCGGGCTGTCGTAGGTGTCGTAGTGTCGTAGGGTGCAATAATCGGCAGCGCATTGCACCGATCTCGCGCCATAACGGTGCAATGAGGCTTCGCCCTATTGCACCCTGCCCCGCCTACTTCGCGTCGTGGAAGATGAGCCCCAGCGTGAAGCGCTCGCCGGAGCGCAGGCGGCTGACGCCGTGGCGCATTTTGACCCGATAGACGCCGCGCGCGCCGCGCACGGGCCGCTCGCGCACCGGGAACACCACGGCCTCGCCCTGCCTGACCGGCACCACCTCGGCCCGCGACTGCATGCGCGGACGCTGCTCGGTGAGCACGAACTCGCCGCCGGTGAAGTCCGCGCCAGGCTCGGACAGCAGGATGGCCACCTGCAGCGGGAAGACGTGCTCGCCGTAGAGGTCCTGGTGCAGGCAGTTGTAGTCGCCGGCTTCGTATCGCAGCAGCAACGGCGTCGACCTGATCTGGCCGGCCCGGTGACACCGCTCCAGAAACTCGACGTGCCGGGCCGGGTAGCGCACATCGATGCGCATGTCCTCGTTGAAGCGGTTGGCGATCGCTGCGAGCGGCGGGTAGAGCGCGGTGCGCAAGGCTTCGACAAGGGGCGGGAGCGGATACGCGAAATACTTGTACTCGCCGCGGCCGTAGCCGTGCCGGGCCATCACGATCCGGCTGCGGAACCGCGCTTCAGCGGTGAACATCGCGCCGATGGCGCGGCACTGCCGTGCCGAGAGCAGGGGGCCGACCGTTGCGCAGCCGTGCGCGTCCAGCTCCGCCCCAACCTCGGGCCACGCTATGCGGTCGAGCGCGGCGGGAGCCGCGGGTCCGGTCGTCGCGCTGTCCTTCGGTTCCGCTGTTCGCACCACAATCGTCCGTCCTGGCTTGCGTCCGGCAGTCTATGCCAGGCCTGGGGGGCCCGCCGACCCGATTTACGCCAGTCCCGATCGAGCCGGCCGGGGGCGCCTCTGGGGCTGGCCCGTGTGAGCCTTTCTCATGCGAAGTTCAAGCTCGCGTCGTTTGCACGCCGCATCCGGCTACGCGAGTATGGGCGGTCCCTTCCGCACGAGGTTCACGCGATGACCACGCCGGTTCCAGCGCCGTTCACGCTGCATGTTCCCGACAGCGCCATCGCCGACCTCAAGGAGCGGCTGGCACGCACACGCTGGCCCGATGAGCCGCCGCTCGAGCCTTGGGCCACTGGGACGAGCGTGGCCTATATCAAGGACCTCGCGGAGTATTGGCGCACGAGCTTCGGCTGGGGCGCCTGGGAAACAAAGCTCAACTCATTCCGCCAGTTCACGGTGCCGATCGGCGGCATCGATCTGCACTTCATCCACGAGCCGGGCCGCGGGCCCAACCCGATGCCGCTGCTCATCTCCCACGGCTGGCCCGGCTCGGTGTTCGAGTTCCACAAGCTGATCCCGCTGCTCACCGAGCGCTTCACGGTGGTCGCGCCGTCGCTGCCCGGCTACACACTCTCGTTCAAACCGGGGCAGAAGCGCTTCGGCGTCGGCGAGATCGCCGATCTCTATGCCGAGCTGATGACCGACGTGCTCGGCTACCGGCGTTTCGGCGTGCAGGGCGGCGACTGGGGCGCCTTCGTCGCCTCGGTCATGGGCCTGCGCTATCCGGACCGGGTGTCCGGCGTCCATCTCAACCTGCTGGCGGTGCGGCGCGACCCGGCGATGCTGTCGAACCCGACGCCCGAGGGGAAGGTCTATCTGGAGCAACTCCAGCACTTTCTCAAGGAGGAGACGGGTTACCAGTGGATTCAGGGCACCAGGCCCCAGACGCTGGCCTACGCCCTTACCGACTCGCCGGCAGGACTGCTGGCGTGGATCGTCGAGAAGTTCCGCGCCTGGACCGACAATACCGGCAGCCCAGAGGACGCCGTCAGCCGCGACGAGATGCTCGCCAACATCGCGCTCTACTGGTTCACGGGCGCGATCGGCTCGTCCTTCTGGCCCTATTACGCCCGCATGCACGGCCCCTGGCCGATTGCCGAGGGTCAGACGGTCGGTGTGCCCGTGGGCTACGCGCAATTCCCCAGGGAGATCCTGCGCCCCCCGCGCTCGCTCGCCGCCAAGACCTATACCGACATCCGCCGCTGGAGCGTCATGCCCAAAGGCGGCCACTTCGCCGCCCTGGAGCAGCCGGAGGCTCTGGCGCGCGAGGTGGTTGAGTTCTTCCAAATCCTCGGAGCGGCGTAGGTGCATGCTGCGGAAGCGGCCGGCACACCCTTCTGCAAATCACGGCCCGTCGGCCTCAAGGGCCAGTGTCAGGCCCGCAAGCAGTCGCTCTTGAGGCTGATGCCCGTGCCTCGCCAAGCTGAACTCGACCAATCGCTGTTGGTCAGTGAGGCCAGGCGTAAGCTTGCGCAGTTCTGCGACGTGTCGGTGTGCCTCCTGCCACTCGCCAGTTAGCGCGTGCAAGGCGGCCAGGCTTGCGTGCACGTAGGGACCATGCGGGCGGGCGGCAATCGCCTCATTGAAAGCTGCCCGAGCCGCGTCCAGATGGCCCAGTTCCAGTTCGGCCCAACCCGCCCACAACTGCCAAACCGTAACGATCGATGTATCGGCATTCAAGCGCTGCGCGTAGCGGATCAGTTGAAGCGCCTCCTCGTACCTGTGCAAATTGATGAGAGCGCGTCCCTTTCCGGCGTAGGCCGGGGCATGGCTGGGATTGATCTCGAGTGCACGATCATAGCTTTCCAAAGCCGCCGAAAGGTTGCCCTCGATTCTGTGCAGGAGACCGAACCAGTAGTGCACGGCATCATTTTGCGTGTTCCGCGCGAGAGCGCGGCGCAAGAGGTCTTCGGCCTCGTTCACGTGCTGATCGCGCTCGGCCAAAAGGTAGTATGCCGCAAGGCCGATCATGGCGCCGGTAGACTCTGGATCGCGTCGCAAGGCCTCGCTGAAAGACGCTTTGGCGCCGTTAAACAGCGGCGAGTCTTCGGTATCCAATATGCCGGCACGGCCACGTGCCACGAGGTCGCCGACGCTCGGCTCCTTGCCTGGATTGAGCGCCTCAGCTCCAACGCGTCGCATCAGCTCGAAGTGGACCGCAAACACCGTCCGTCGCACGATATCCTCTTGCGCCAAGGGCCATTTGCTCGAATCCTGGGAAAAATGATGCGACCACAGGTGCTGCCCCGAACGCGCGTCGATGACAGCTATGTTAACCCGCAGCTGGTCGCCTTCAGCGTAGACGGCCCCGACAAGAACGTAGCGAGTGCCCGTGCTGGCGCCGCTGGCTCTGACATCCGGTTGCCGGCCGGGGGAGTGCTGCGCAACACCCTGGCTCGAAACAACTCGCAACGCATGGATCCGTGACAGGTAGTTGGTGAGGTCGGCGTTCATCCGCTCCGCCAAGCTCGCCGCGCTGCCGGACGTGGCGGTGAATGGCAGGACGGCGATAGGGATGCCGCCCGACGTTATTTGGGACGCCTGCAGGATCCCGTTTCGGGCATTGGCGTCAACCAGTGTCGGGGCGTTGTGGAGCGCAAGCCAGAAGAGACCCAGCAAGGCACTAGCCGCCAGCAGAGAGCTCCCTAACCGTCGACGATCAAAGGCCTGAAGCGCGAAAGAGGCAAAGGTGGTCGCCCGCGCCCCCTCCCCATGGGATGATGCCCGGTCACCCTTGGCAGGAGCTGATTCGACACGCGCTTCCGCGCGATCACCGGCTGCGGGTGAGGGAGCTGGCCCGTCACTCCGATCACATGGTTCTGGCAGGCGAGATTCCTCACCGACCCACTCCGTTGAGGGTGGGAGCACATTCTGGCTGCTTGCCGGCGCCCGTGTGACGGCCGCGGCCAAGAGGTAGCCGCGGCCGGGTATGGTTTTGACGATCTGCTGCCCCCGGTCGCCGAGCGCCCGGCGGATGTCACTTACACACCTGGCGATCGATTCATCGGTTACGCTCACACCCGGCCAGACCGCCTGAAACAACGCGTCCTTGGTCACGAGCCGGCCTGCGTGCTCGACGAGGCAACACAGCACGTCGAAGCTCTTCGGGCGCAACTCAACACCGCGTTCGGCGGCGCACAGAGTGCGGCGCGTCATGTCGAGGATGAAGCCCTCGAACTCGTACACCCTTTCATAGACTGCATCCATGAACGCAACCGACAACTGGCACGCTGCCTTGCGACATCTCTTTCAGAAATTTTCACCCCTAGAGCAGGCGCGCTTTCACACGCTTTCAGGACGCTCGGCGTCCAGTCTGGCAGCATCGCATGCGAGGAGCACCGGAGCAATGGTGTACGTGCTGCCTGGGGGTAGTCGTATCCGGCTGGTGACGCATCGCAACGGGTCCGCCACCTCGATCCAGGACGTGGTGACGTGAAGTCATAGGTAGCCGACCGCGGCAGCCCCTCAGGCAGTCTACGACCATAAGGCAAATTTGCATGAGTGAGAGGATCAGACCGGAACAGCGGCCGGCAAGCGCGCGCCGAGCGGCGCTTCCCGTTCTCGTACTGGTGGCGTTTGGCTGCGCAGTGGCCACCATCCTGCCGGTCCCGGACGCCGAAGCACGCGGGCCCGGATCCTGGCAGCCCTATCATACCTGGCGGGTCAAAGGGAGCAGTCCGGCAGCACGCTTATTCCCCTTGAAACGCCAGCGCGTCCCTAAAAGCTCCTACTACCAGACCGGTATTGGCGAGAAGGCCGTCAAAGGAGGGAGCCCGGCGGCTAACGTCTTCAGGCCACACTCACAATGAACGGTCCGCTGGGCATACGCGTGAGATCAGCCCGCCAACGCGGCCGTGCGGTTAGCCCTTGGGCCCGATGGCGTCCGATCAGTACGTGGTCGAGACTTATAATCGTTGTGATAGCGAGCTCTCTCGCAATGCGCGCGCTGGCGGGCGATGACGCCGTCGACCCGCGGTATCCAGGCCGGTATTGCTTTTGGTACGGATCGTGCCCGTTCTCTGGGGCGGGGCGGGGAGAATGCCCCGCTCCGTACCAGGATCCAGGCATTGTACCCGATGTGGTGTTCGGCAAGCCGCAAAGTCTTCTTTGGGGTACAGAGCGTCTCTGCGCAGGGTGGGGATGGAAAAACCTCTGCTGCGAGCCACTGGGTTCTGTCTCGCAGGATGAAAAAGCGTCAACGCCGCCGCCCAGTCACCCTGCAAACGTGCCAATCACGATCACTCCGCGACCAGCAGACCGCTCCCCGGCGTTGGATCAACCTGTAGACAGGCTGATCGGCCCCCATCCCGCAGACGGCCGCCCCCCCCTGAGTCAACCTTCCAGCGCACCAATCACCGTCTATCCGGCAGATCCCTCCTCATTGGATCTGCCCGTGCGCAAGGTCATCGGCGCTCATCCGACAGACGACGGGTCGGCGTCGGTTCAGCCTGCGAATAGGCCTACCGGCGTCTATCCAAAGGAACCGAGCGGCCCTGTGGTGAAGCCCGGCGGCCCCTATCAAGCCTATCCCAGCGGCCCTTCCGCACATGGTCTGCCGCCGTTCGGCCAATCCGTAAGCACGCCGATCGGGCCCCATCCCGCTGGAATTCCCAGCGCGCCCGGCGGCGGATTCGATGCGTCTAAGAATCTGCCGCCCTTCGGTCAGCCCGGGAGTCAGCCCGGGAGCATGCCATTTGGCTCCGCCGCCAATCCCCTGCCCAAGGCACCCGATGGCGTTGCAGTGAGCACGCAGGGGAACGCGAACAAGTCACCAGGCACAATGACGACAAATACAGGCGGCATCTATCAAGTGCATCCAGGCGGCACCGCGCTAAACGGCTCCAAGGGTATTTCGGTGAAGAAGGATCAATCCACGAAACTTGGAAAATCTCCCGGTGCTGCTACGGGCCCCTTGCGCAGGCGGAATTCGATGAGCCATCGGAACCGCTGGCGGGCTGCCATGAGGCGATACCGGTCTGCGCATCACTAGGACGTGTTGAGTTCGTGCGACGCAATTCTCATTGCGACCTGCCGCACTCCGAATTCCCACTCTGGAGCTGAGCATGCCGGCATCCAAAATTGTTCTCGCGGTCGGCCTCTTGCTCGCTGTCGCGTTCACGCCAGCGATTGCCCAAACATCGAGTACCGGCCCGACGCCACCAGGGCGGGGGCAGCAGCCCGAGCTGTCTGTCGCCCAATTCGCCTGCCCGAGGGGCACGCAAGTCTTGCTGCTGATCGAGCAAGGCAACGTTCCAGCCTATCTGGTCGTCGATGAACTGCCGGCGCCGGGACAAGGAACCGGGAGGCGCCTGGATGCCAGAACGGTGTCTCCCAATGAGATGCCGGTTACGCTTGATCTCACCTCGCTGGTTGGGGATCTGGACGTGCGGGTTCTGGTGCGAGATCGCACGGCCGATCAAAGCAACCGCAAGGACATCCAGGCGAACCTGGCCGGCTATATCGGCTGCGGCCAGTGGCAGGCACGCATCGCCGGGGGCCAGCCGGCCGCATTCCTGCTGAAGCGGGCCCAGCAATCGCAATCGAGCACTCCCGCGCCCGCGGCTCCCACACCAACGGCTCCCACGCCTGTAGCTCCAGCGCCGGTCACTTCGGCGCCGGTGGCCCCAGCGCCGGTGAGCCGGGCCGAGAATATCGCCAATGGAAAGCTGACGTACCGCGGCTTCACGGTCGATGTAGCCGCGATCAGAAGCTCGCAGGAGCGCGATGCAATCATCGCCTCCCTCCAACATCAGATCGACATTGCTGCGGACTGCGGCGCCAAGCAGGACGTGCTTCATTTCTTTCAGAGCCAGGAAATAGTCGTGAGGAGCGACCTGCGCGACCCGTATGGTCACTTCGACAAGCGCGGAGTGTCAATCAAGGCCGCCGTGGCAGCCCCGCAAAAACCGATTGTCCTCCATGAGCTGCTTCACGCCTTCCACTTCAAGGTGATGTCCGGCCGTTTCCGGAATGCCGAGATCCTCAAATTCTACAATCGGGCGAAGTACAACCGGTTCTACCCGGAAGACGCGTATGTGTTGAAGAATGTGCTGGAATTCTTCGCGGTGACCGCGAGCCTCTATCTGTGGGGTCACGTCGATCGTGAACCGTATACACGCGAAAAGCTGAAGGCCATTCAACCGATCTACTACGCGTGGCTGGGAGAGCTGTTCGGTGTGAGGAAATGATGGCACGCGGCGCGCGCAATCGACTCTCGTCCGCTTGCGCGGCTGCGCGTGGAGGAGGCGCCAGGCACCGTTGTCCGGTCTGACGGCGCGGTGCTCGCGCCTTTCGCAGAGGTCGGAAGACGTCCTGCTTTTTTGATCGATTGGGCGCTGGCGTACCTGCGCCGGGCCGGCTTGCGCACCGCCCCGCCTGGCGCCAAGTCGGGCTTTTCTTGGCGGTGCTCGGTGCCAGCGTGGTCGCGGGCCCAGGGGGCCGGACGGGCCGACGAGGTCGATGTCGCCGTGGATGCGTTCGTCGCGGGCGGGGCGCTGGTCGGCATCGGCATCGGGCCGAACGAGGAGCGACGAGGACCGGACTGACGTGAGCCTGCTGACCGTCCAGCCGATCATCAATGCCTCAGCAAGCGAACCACATCACGACCATGTGATCACGCGTCGGAAGGTCACAGAGAACGATCCTCGGCTTCCCGTCGCGCATGCGGCGCGGGGCCACTCACACTTCGTGCCGGATTCGGTCGTGAGCAAACACAGCAAGGGGCGTACTCGATCACTCGAGAACTCACTTGACCACCTCCTCGGCGCGCCGGCACAGCGCGGGTTGTTGCCTCCAATACTTGACAGGATATGACAGGCGCAGTTCGAATGGGTGGATAAAGCCTCGGGAACGGACTGATCCGCCACAAAAGTCCGTCGTTAGAACAATAACTCAGGGGAGGGTTCCATGACCCAACGGGCAATGCGCGCCGGCCTGGTGGCGCTCGCTTTCCTTCTCATGTTCGCGCCGGCGCCCAGCCGGGCCCAGAATAAGGAGGTGCTGGTCGGCGGGGCGATCTCGCTGACCGGTCGCTTCGCGGAGCCCGCGGGCCGGCAGGTGAATGCCATCAAGATGTGGGTCGAGGAGGTCAACGGCCGCGGAGGCCTGCTTGGCCGCAAGATCAAGCTGCTGCTCCTCGACGACAAGTCGGACACCCAGACCGCCGTCAAGCTCTACGAGAAGCTCATCACAGAGGACAAGGTCGAGGTGCTCCTCGCCCCCTACTCGAGCGCGATCACCGAGGCGGTGGCCAACATCAACGAGCGCTACAAGATGCCATTCGTCGCCTACGGCGCCTCGTCGAGCCCCATCTGGGAGAAGGGCCGCAAGTACATCTTCAGCATCGTCGCCGTCGCCGAGGACTACCAGAAGGGCGCTGTGCACCTCGCCAAGCAGATCGGCGTGAGCAAAGTTGCCATCATCGGCGAGGACAGCCTCTTTCCGCGGCAGGCCGGCGTCGGCGCCAAGCGGTGGGCAGACAAGCTCGGCATCCAGGTCGTCCTCCAGGAGAATTACCCCCAAAAGCAGACCGACTTCACCGCCCTGCTGCAGAAGATCAAGGCCTCCGGCGCCGAGGCGGTCCTGTCGAACAGCTACTTCGCCGATGCGGCGGCCCAATTGCGGCAGATGCGCGAGCTGAACCTGAACTTTAAGCTCTACTCCAGCACGATCGGTCCGAGCCTGCCGAACTTCCCCGAGCAACTCGGCGGCACCGCCGAGTACGTGCTGGGCTTCAGCCAGTGGGAGCCGATCCCGGACGTTCTGAAGCTTCCCGGCATGAGGGAGTTCATCGCCGACTACGAGAAGCGCTTCGGCGAGAAGCCCAACTACCATGCCGGCAGCGCCTACGGCGCGCTCCAGGTGACCGAGGCGGCGCTCAAGGAGGCCGGCAGCTTCGACCAGGAGAAGTTGCGTGAGGCCCTCGCCACCATCGAGGTCACGACCGTGTTCGGACGCTACAAGGCTAACGCCAAGGGGATGAACGAGCACGAGGGCCTGACATTCCAGATCCTTGGTGGCAAGCGGCTCACGGTTTTTCCCGAGAAATGGGCCGAGACGAAGGCCAAGCTCCCCGCGCCCGACTGGAACAAGCGGTAGGCGGCCGCGTGGACCAGCCCCTCGAGGCGGTCGGCCGGAAGGCTGCGGGCAGTGTCGGGGCTCCGGCTTCCGGGACGGGCACGCCGGTGGCGGCGCGCGGGTGGAGGGAGCGCAGCGACGTCCGCAGCCTCTACCTGCTTGCCGCCTTCCTGGTCGCCGCATACGCCCTGCCCTTCCTGATCGGCATCTGGTACGGGACCGTACGCGCCGACGCGACGTGGCTCGGCTACCTTGCGACCGTCATGCTGGGCGGCTTCCTGCAGGGCGGCGTGTACGCCATGTTCGCGGTCGGTCTCACCTTGATCTTCGGCGTCATGCGCATCATCAACGCCGCGCACGGCGAGATGGTCATGATGGGCGCCTATCTCACCTGGGTCGCCTTCTTCTTCTTGGGCGTCGATCCGCTGCTGTCGCTGTTCCTGACGCTGCCGATCGCGTTTCTGTTCGGGGCGCTGCTGCAAAAAGTGCTGCTCAACCCGGTCGTCGGGCAGCCTGAGCTGACGGGGCTGCTGATCACCTTCGGGCTCGGCCTCACGATGATCTATGTCGCCGAGCTGATCTTCACGACCGACTTCCGCACCATTCCCTACGCGCCGCAAAGCATCCAGATCACTGACACCATCGCGGTCGGCCAGAACAAGCTCATCAGCTTCGTGATGGCCCTCGTCATCTCGGTGAGTGTTTATCTCTTTCTCCGCCTCAGTCGGCTGGGCAAGGCGATCCGGGCCACCGCCCTCAACGCGGAGGTGGCCATGATCTGCGGCATCAATGTGCGCCGCATCTATCTCGTAACGACCGGGTTGGCGACCGCGCTGGCGGTGGCGGGCGGGGCACTCGTGTCGATCCAGTTCGGCTTCAACCCCGAGACCGGCACGGTCTATACCCTGCAGGCCTTTGCCATTGTCGTCCTCGGCGGCCGCGGGCACTACATCGGCGCGCTGATCGGCGCGTTCATGCTTGCTCTGCTCGAGAGCCTCGTGTCGCTGATGATCCCCAACGGCACGGCGATGGTCGAGCTTGCCGCGTACGCCCTGCTCATTGCCGTGCTGCTGATCCGCCCCGGCGGTCTCATGGGCGTCAAGGACCTGTGAGCCGGAACCGATGACACGCCAAGAGCATCTGCGCAACCTCCTGCTCCTCGGTCTGCTGGCCCTGGCTCTCGCGCTGCTGCCCAATGGGCTCAGCGTCTATCTTCGCTCCTTCGCCCTGTTCACGATGATGTATGTCGTGCTCGCGCTGTCCTGGAACATCATCAGCGGTTTCACCGGCTATACGTCGTTCGGGCACGTGGCTTTCTACGGCATCGGCGCCTACGCCTGCGCCATCCTGGTTGCCGACTACGGCTGGCCCTGGGTGCCAACCCTGTTTGTGGGGGCGCTGGTGGCGGGAGCGGTTGGCGCCGCCATCGGCTACCCGGTGCTGCGGCTCAAGGGCCCCTATTTCGCCATTGCCATGCTGGGTGCGGCGGAAGGGACACGCGTGGTAGCCACGGTATGGGACAGCCTCACGCACGGCGGTGTCGGCATCAGCCTGCCCAGCACCGAGAACTCGCTGTCGACCTACTACGCCATGCTGGCCCTGATGCTGACAACGATCGCCGTCGCCTATGCGGTGGGGCACTCGCGTTTCGGCATCCGCTTGAACGCGATCCGCGAAGACGAGGTGGCTGCCGAGGCGCTCGGCATCAACGTGGCCTGGTACAAACTGGCGGCGTTCGTGTTGTCCGCCGTGTTTCCCGCGGTTGCCGGGGGCATCCAGGCCTACAAGGTGCTCTACATCGAGCCCGCCGCGGTCTTCTTTGTCCAGATCACCATCGCCATGGCGCTTATGTCCATGCTGGGCGGCAAGGGCACCATCATCGGGCCGGTGGTAGGGGCAGTGCTGCTCTATTCGGCGCAGGAGCTGACCTGGGTCAACTTCCCGACCGCCCACCTCATCGCCTACGGGGCGTTCATCGTCGTCGTGGCTCGGTTCATGCCGCGCGGGCTCATGGGCCTTGCGATCGACCGCGGCTGGGTCCGCAAGGGGATGGTCCACTGATGGCGCCTGACGATATCGTGCTGGAGGCGCGCGGCCTGCGCAAGGCATTCGGGGGCGTCAGGGCCGTCGACGGCTGCAGCTTCGCCGTGCCCCGCGGCAGGATCTGCGGCCTCATCGGCCCGAACGGATCTGGCAAGACTACCACCTTCAACCTCCTGACAGGGCTCGCCGAGGCCGATGCGGGCGAGGTCCTGCATGACGGCGTCGACATCGTCGGCCTCAAGCCCCACCAGATCTTCCGGCGCGGCATCACGCGCACCTTCCAGATCACACGCGTATTCCGTGAAATGACGGTCTTCGAGAACATGCTGTCGGTGACCGGGCTCGGGGTGCCGCAGAAGGTGGCGCGCGAGCGCGCCAAGGAACTGATCGCGCTGGTCAACCTCACGGGCCTGCGGGGTGAGTACGGCGGACGCCTCTCCTATGGGCAGCAGAAGCTCCTCGAATTCGCCCGCGCGCTCATGACCGACCCGGACGTAATCCTGCTGGATGAGCCCGCCGCCGGCGTCAACCGCACGCTGCTCCAGCAGCTGCTCGACCAGATCCACTGCCTGCAGGAAGCGGGCAAGACCATCCTGATCGTCGAACACGACATGAACGTCATCATGAATCACTGCGAGCACATCTTCGTCATGGACTACGGCGTGAAGATCGCGGAGGGCCCACCGGCCGCGATCCAGGGTAACGAGCGCGTGATCGAGGCCTACTTCGGCCGCCGCCAGGGGGAGGCGGTTCATGCCGGTTGAAGGGGGCAAGCCCCTGCTTGTGCTGCGCGACGTCTCCGCCGGCTACGGTGCGATCCAGATCCTGCATGGCGTGTCGCTGCACGTGGACGAGGGGGAGATCGTCGCAGTCATCGGTCCGAACGGTGCGGGCAAATCGACCACCTTCAAGGTGATCATGGGCCTGATCGATCATCTGGGCGGTGAGGTGGAATACCGGGGCCGGAGCCTGGTCGGCGAGCGCCCCGATCGCATTCTCGGCTTCGGGCTCGCCTATGTGCCACAGGGACGCGTGGTCTTTGCCCAGCTCACCGTCACCGAGAATCTCGAGATGGGCGCCTATCTCGAGCGCGACAATGCCAGGCTCAAGGACGCGATGGACTACGTGTTCACGCTCTTTCCGGTGCTCGCCGAGCGCAGGCGTCAACTCGCGGGCTCGATGAGCGGGGGCGAGCAGCAGATGCTCGCCATGGGCCGCGGCCTCATGATGCGGCCCAGGATGATGATGCTCGACGAGCCTTCTCTCGGCCTGTCGCCCCGCCTGGTCGACGAGGTGTTCGAGAAGACGGTGGCGATGGCGCGGGGAGGTCTTACCGTCATGCTCGTGGAGCAAAACGCTGCGCGCGCGCTCGAGATCTCGGATCGCGGCTACGTCCTCGAGCTTGGCCGCAACCGCTACCAGGGTACGGGTCAGGAGTTGCTGGGCAACCCGGACGTGCGGACGATGTATCTCGGCGGAGGTGTCAAAGCGATGTGAGCGATAGGAACTGCCGATCAGGAGCCGACGATCACCCTCTGCTCCGCCAATGCGGCGACCTCCTCCAACGAAAATCCGGCTTCCACCAGAACTTCCCGACTGTGCTCGCCCAAGCGCGGTGGCTGGCGATGCAGGATCGGGCGCCCGCGCCCTGCGCCGAACTCGACCGGTAAGGTCGGCAGGCCGGCCTTGCGGCCTTCCCTGCCGCCGGCGCGTGAGATGAAAACATCCAGGAGCCCGCCAGTGGCAAGCAGGTGTGCGTCGGCAAACAGATCACCGGGCCGTCCGACCGGCGCCCACGGGACGTTCGCGCGCGCGCAACGGCGCGTCACCTCCGCGAGCGGCAATCCTGCCATGACTTCCTTGATCGCGGGAATCAGCCACGGGCGCTCTGCGCACCGCATCAGGTTCGTAGCCAGGCGTGGATCGACAGAGAGCGCCTGCAGCCCGAACTCTTCGGTAAAGCGCGTCCATTGCTGGTCGCTCGTGACGCCAATGAACAATTCCCCATCTGCCGCAGCAAACACTTCGTAGACAGCCCAGGCCCCGCGCCGCGCAGGCATTGGCTCGGGCGCAAGACCTGTCGCCGTGATCCCGGCCAAGTGTGTGCTCATCAGGAAGGCGGCGCTCTCGAACAGCGCGCTGCTGACGCGCTGCCCCTTTCCGGTCGCCTCGCGCTCGCGCAGCGCGGCCTGAGCGGCGACCACGCCGAAAACCGCGCCGAGAATGTCGATGATGGAGGCCCCAGCGCGCAACGGCTGGCCGGGCGGCCCGGTCATGTAGGCAAGGCCGACATGGAACTGCACGACCTCGTCCAACGCCGGGCGGTGCTCATATGGCCCCGTCAGATATCCCTTGAGTGCCAGATAGACGAGGCGCGGGTTGAGCTTGGCGAGGTCTTCGTATCCGCAGCCCAACCTCTCCATGGTGCCCGGCGCGTAGTTCTCGATCACCACATCGGCCGTCGCCGCCAGTCGCTGCATCGCCGCGCGGCCCTCCGCCCGCTTCAGATCAATCGTCAAGCTGCGCTTGCTGCGGTTGAAGGCAGCGAAGAACCCGGCAGCGAATCCGCCGAGCCCGCGCGTGTGGTCGCCCTGCGGGGCCGGCTCCACCTTCACCACGTCGGCGCCGAGCTCCGCGAACACCAGCCCCGCCGTCGGGCCCATCACGGTGTGGCTGAACTCGAGAACCTTCAAGCCGGTCAGGGGCGTTGCAGACATCAGGCGGCCTTGCGGCGGAAGGCGTCCAGGCTCCCGGCGTGGATAAGCTCGCTCGGCAGCTGGTGGCCAACGATGACCTCCGCCATGCGCCCGACCTCGATCAGTCTGTCGAGATCCACGCCCGTGCGAACGCCCATCTCCTCGCAGAGCAGCACCAGCTCCTCGGTGCAGATATTGCCCGCGGCGCCTTTCTGGCCGGCGAACGGGCAGCCGCCGAGCCCGCCGACAGTGGAATCGAAACGGCTCACGCCCATGCGCAGCCCGGCATGCGCATTGGCGACAGCCAGACCGCGCGTGTCGTGGAGATGCAGAGAAAGCTGCTTTTCGGGCCAGCGCGACCGGACTTCGCCGAGCACGCGCTCGATACGCGCCGGCGTCGCCCACCCCATTGTGTCGGCCAGTGAGAACAGCTCGACTTGCGTGCCCGTGTCGGCGGCGATGGCGAGTCCGTCCTCCAGGGTGCGGATGACCTGCTCCGGCGCAATGTCGCCCTGGTAGTTGCAGCCGAACGCCGCCATCACGCCGATGCGGCCCACCGGCACGCCCTTTGAGAGATGCAGGCTGGTCTGCTTGCGCATCGCCTCGAGGTTTTGTGCATGGCTGCGGTTGAGGTTCTTGCGGGTGAAGGCCTCCGACGCGGTGAGCGCAATCGAGCCCGCGACGGCCAGCTTGTCGCGAAAATTCAAGGCCCGCTCCAAGCCGCTGGCGTTAAACCAGAGGGCGGTGTAGTCGATCCCCGGCTTGGCTTTGAACCCTTCGACAACCGTCTCGGCATCGGCCCACCCAGGCACCAGGCGAGGATTGACGAAGGAGCACACCTGGATGTGGCCAAGGCCGGTTTCGGCCAGAGCCTCGATCAGGCGGACCTTGTCGGCCGTCGCGATCGGCCCGGGCTCGATCTGGAAGCCTTCGCGGGGGCCTTCTTCGTGGATCTCAACATGCGACGACAGGTCCGTCATTCTCGCTTCCTCCGTCCGCTACGCGTTTCGTGATCGTGCCAGAAAACCCCGGCAATTTCCAATGGGGGGCTGCCGCGCGCCCCGAATACATACCATGGTGTCCTTGGACGTGCCGGAGCGCTTGGCCAGATCGGCACGGCGTCCCGTGCTCGCGGCCTGTCACAAGTCGCTCGCTCATTCCTCGGCCCCTCATCCTTCTCGACTCGTTGCCAAATGGCCCGCTCGGTATTCTTGCGGGTCGTCAGGCCGAGCCCTACGAGGAAGTCGGAGTCGATCAGTCCGGGGGGCGCATCGGGCGTGGATCCGCTTGCCGGCTTGGCGGACGGCGCCACGCATCTTGCCCGCGCACGGAAGAGGCGCCAGTGTTGGCGGGGTCAACCGCACTGGGGGAGGCTATGAAGATCTCGCTGTTCTATCTGCCGTCGCTCGGCAGCAAGTCTGACATCGAGGCCGGCATGGCGGGCATGCGCACCGACCTCTACCAGCAGATGCTGCGCGAGGTATCCGAGCAGTGCCGGCTGGCCGACGACCTCGGCTACGAGTCCGTGAGCTTCACCGAGCACCATTTCCACATCGAGGGCTTCGAGGTCTCCAACAATCCGGTGCTGCTCGATCTCTACATCGGCATGCAGACGAAGCGCATCAAGGTGGGCCAGCTCGGCATCGTGCTGCCGGCCTCCAACCCCATCCGCGTTGCCGAGGACATCGCCATGCTCGACCACATGACCGGCGGGCGCGCCTGCGCAGGCTTCGCGCGCGGCTACCAGCGCCGCTGGGTCGACATCATGGCGCAGCAGACGCACGGCATCCATGGCGCCCTGCCGCACCAGCATGACGCCATCGACGCCGCCAACCGCGCCGCCTTCGAGGAGTGCTTCGCTATCGTCAGGAAGGCGTGGACGGAGGAAATGCTCTGCTACCAGGGCCAGTACTGGAAGATCCCGCCGGGCGAGACGCCCTGGACCCTGGAGGCCACCGACAAATGGGGCAGGGGCGTCGAGGGGGGCATCCTCAAGGCCGTGGGCGTGGTACCGAAGCCCCTGCAGAAGCCGCATCCGCCCATCTTCCAGCCGTTCGCCTCCTCCGAGCGCTCGATTCGCTGGTGCGCGGAGAACGGCGTCACCGCGATCCTGCCGCCGATGCACGAGACGCACGAGCGGCACCTGTTCGAGGTCTACGCCAGCGCATCAGGCCGCGCCCCTGGCGACGGCATGGGCATGCTGCGCGATATCATCATCGCCGACAGCGACGAGGAGGCACGGGCGCTGTGGGTCGACTCGGCGACCTTCTGCGGCAACGCCTGGTTCGTCCCCTTCGGGTTCCGCCGCGGCATGCTGGACCCGGTGACGGGCGAGGCTCCGACGCCCGACGAGGCCATCGCCAGAGGCTACGCGCTGATCGGCACGCTCGATACGGTGACGCGCAGCCTGGAGGCCTTGATGCGGAAGCTCCCGGTGCAGTGGATCTTCGGCTGGACGCACAACACTCTGGTGCCGCACGCCAAGCTGATGCGCTCGATTGAGCTGTTCCACACCAAGGTGCTGCCGCGGGTGGCGTAGCGCAGAACCTGTCACTCCGATGCCTGGATCGTGTTGAGGGCGCCGCCCACCGCGGTCCGACCGCCGTCGACCACGTACTGGGCGCCGCTGACGTTGCTCGCGAGGTCCGAGCACAGGAACAGCACAACCCCAGCGACCTCCTCGGCCGTGCCGTAGCGACCGCTGGGCAGGCCCGCCTGGTAGCGGCGCCCAACGGCGGCCGGGTCTGCCGGGTCCACCTGCGCCTCGATCCTGCGTATCATGTCGGTGTCGATCGGGCCGGGGCACACGGCATTCACGCGCACGCCGTTGCGCGCCACCTCGCCGGCAGCCGCCTTGGTAAGGCCGATCACCGCGTGCTTGGAAGCCACATAGGGCGCCATGCCCGGCGTGCCGACCAGCCCTGCTACCGACGCGGTATTCACCACCGCACCCGAGCCCTGCGCGATCATCACGGGAAGGACGTAGCGCAGGCCCAGGAACACGCCCCTGACATTGACGGCCATCACCTCGTCGAACGCCGCCGTGTCGTAGCTGGCAATGGGCGCCACCTTGCAGATGATGCCGGCGTTGTTGAAGAAGCAATCGATGCGTCCGTAAGCCTGGAGTGCGGCTTCGACATAGCGTTGCACGTCGGTGCCCTGGGTCACGTCGGCGCTCTCTGCGCGCGCGACTCCGCCTTGGTGGCGAATGGCTGCTGCCGTGGCCTCGACCCCCGCCGCGTCGCGATCGACAGCAAGCACCTGCGCGCCGGCCGCGGCGAAGGCGAGCGCCGTCCGCCTCCCAATGCCGTTGCCGGCCCCGGTGATGACTGCGGTCTTGCCTGCAAAGTTCATGGGCGTCCTCCTCCTCGTCGGCGTTTGCGGAACTGCGCGGCGACATAGAGCTTGTGCCCTCCCGAGTTCCGACTTGTCGAAGAGCGGGGGCACGGGTGGGTAACCGAGCAGCCCGCCGCACGGCCGAGCGGGGTCAGCCGCCCGCGACGTCCTTGAAGCGGCGCAGGGTCTCGATCTGGTCGTCGAAGCTGGGGATGCGGTACATGGGGTAAAGCATCACCATCTGCGCCCCCAGCTTGCGCCAGCCATCCGCGGCGGCCGCCCAGCGCTGCGGGTCGGGCTCGTGCATGCGCAGCCAAGCCTCCAGTCCGAACTTTGTAGCGTCGCGCCCAAGCGACTTCAACTCACCGCGCAACACGGAAAGCTTGCGCTCGGCCTCGGCGTCGGGCGCGCTGATCGGCATCCAGCCATCGCCCAGGCGTGCGGCGCGCATGACCGCCGCGTCGGAAATGCCGCCGAACCAGATCGGAATGGGCCGCTGTACAGGGGGCGGCACGATGTTGACGTCCTTCAGGCTGTGAAAGCGGCCGCTGAAACTGACCAAATCCTCGGACCACAGGCGACGCAGAACCTCGACCTGCTCGGCCTGTCGCGCCCCGCGGGTCGTCCAGTCGACGCCGAGCGCCTCGTATTCGACGTGGTTCCAGCCGACGCCGATGCCGAGCCGCAAGCGCCCGCCGCTGAGGATGTCGACCTCCGCCGCCTGCTTGGCGATGACGCCGGTCTGGCGTTGTGGCGCGATCAGCACGCCGCTCGAGAGGCAGATGGTCTTGGTGACCGCGGCCAGAAAGCCGAGGGTGACGAAGGTCTCATGGAACGGGTCTTTGTCGTTGTAGAGCGGGGTCCAGCCATTGCGTGCCGTGGCGCCGAACACGTGGTCGGGGACCTCGATGGCGGCGTAGCCGAGGTCCTCGGCGGCCTGCGCCCAGTCGCGGATCCTGGCAGGATCGCTGCCGATGTCGCGGGTCGGGAAGAACGCATTGAGCTGCATGTCGTCTGCCACACATCTCTGGAGTGGAACCGGGTTCCGGACCTTAGCCCAGCGGCATCCCGCTTGTCGCGCCGGTCAGCCCGCTTTTTTTGGCGTAACTCCGGATGCGACTCGAAAGACGGCGACGAAGCCGTCGGATTCGCTTAACGTTCTGGCGTCGAAGCAGCGCGTGGCGTTTATGCCGGGCAACAAACGTATCGAAGGATGACCCATGCCTGAGCACTGCACGATCGACGCCCACGCGCACATCCTTGCCGAGGAGACGATGGCGCTCATGCTCAAGGAAGCGCCGAACATCGGGCCGCGGATGGAGCGCATCGACGACGATTTCGCCTTGCTCGAGGTGGCAGGCAGCCGCTATCGGCCGTTTCCGCGCGGGGGCTGGGACATGCCGAGGCGCCTCGCCGACATGGACGCCGCCGGCATCGACATGCAGCTCGTCAGCAACACGCCGCAGACGTTTCTCTACAATCAGGACCCCTCGCTCACCGCTGCAATGGCCGCGCTTCAGAACGACCAGATCGCCAAGGCCGTTGCCGGCAATCCGAAGCGGCTGATGGGCCTCGCGACGCTGCCGATGCAGGCGCCGGCCCTGGCCGCCGACGAGCTGCGCCGTGCCATCCGCAGCCTCGGCCTGAAGGGCGCCCAGATCGGCTCCAACGTCAACGGCCGCAACCTGGACGACCCGGCCTTCGAGCCGCTGTGGGCGGCGGCCGACGAACTCGCTGCCTTCATCATGGTGCATCCGACCCAGGTCGCCGGCGCGGAGCGGCTCGGCGCGTACTACCTGACGAACCTGATCGGGAACCCGCTCGACACGACGATCGCCGCGGCCTGCCTGGTATTCGGGGGCGTCATCGAGCGGCATCCCCGCATCAAGTTCCTGATGGTGCACGGCGGCGGCTTCGTTCCCTACCAGGCAGGCAGGTTCAGGCACGGCTGGCAGGTGCGCCCCGAGCCGCGGGCCACCCTGGCCGCGCCGCCCGACGACTCCCTCAACAGGCTCTATTTCGACACCATCGTGCACGACCCGTCCGTGCTCCAGTTTCTGGTGTCGAGCGCCGGCGCATCGCGCGTGCTGCTGGGCAGCGACTACCCGTTCGACATGGGCACCCTCGACGGCGTCCGCCAGGTGCGCGCCCTGCCGCTTTCAGAGCCGGAGAAGGCGGCCATCCTGGGCGGCGCGGCCCAGGCGCTGCTGGACGGGGTTGGGTAGCGACGGCTGCCGACGAACATGGGAGCGGCGACATCACCGGTCGCTATTGGCCCCACGTCTCGCCTCCTCGCTAAACCGGGCACGTTGGTGCTACAGTGCCTGCGGCGTCGGCGGTATCGGCACGGATCGAGTGATCGAAGATGTTGCGGCGCCCGTCTTGTGGCGTTCGTTTCAGGAGGGATCCCCCATGGCCCTACCCGCAGCGGCCAAGACTCCGGGCGTCAAGCGCGCCAGCCCAGGCGAGCATCACTTCGAGCTCGCCAAGGCCAACCGAATAGATGGGGGGCCGGGCTACTCGACGGCCACCGGCGGCTGTATCGAGGGCGAGCGGATGATGGTGGCGCTGATGCGGATGCCGGCCGGCACCGGGGCCGAGCCGCACAGCCACCCCAACGAGCAGTGGATCTACATCCTCGAAGGCACCTTCGCGGCCAATATCGGCGGCCAGGCGGTGACTGCGCAGGCCGGCTCCGTCCTCTACATTCCTGCCAACCTGGTGCATTCGGGGGTGGCGACGCCCGACGGCGATGTGGTTTTCTTCACCGTCAAGGACACCTCGCACGGCCTGCACGGCGTCAAGGCAGCGTAGGCCTCCGCAAGCGCCCGGACCGCCGGCCGATCGGGGCGACAAGCTCGAGACCAACTCGAGCGCAACGAAAAGCAAAACGTGGGAGGACCCATTGCCAACGTTCCGAGCAGTGTTGCTGTGTGTCGTGGCCCTCGCCCTCGCAGGCGTCGAGGCGAGCGCGCAATCCGCGGTTTACCCCGACAGGCCCGTCAAGATCCTCGTGCCCTATGCCCCCGGCGGTGCCACCGACATCGTGGCGCGCATCATCGGCGAGCAGATGCGCCAAATTCTCGGCCAGCCGGTGGTGATCGAGAACAAGCCGGGCGCGAACGGCATCATTGCGGTCGAGGAGATGGCGCGTTCGAAGCCCGACGGCCACACCCTGCTGGTCGGCAACGTGACGACCAACGCCATCGCGCCGGTGCTCTACCGCAAGCGATACAAGATCAACTACGAGGCGGACGTGGTGCCGGTGCAGCGGCTGGTCGACATCCCGGCCTTCCTGCTGGTGACGACCACCAATTTCCCGCCCAAGACCGTCGCCGAGCTCGTCGACTACGCCAAGAAGAACCCGGGCAAGGTGCGCTACGGCACCGTCGGCGCCGGCTCCTATCCCCACTACGACATGGCATTCTTTGCCAAGCGCGCCGGCGCTCTCGACATGACGGCCATCCATAACAAGGCGGGCGCATCCGGCGTGATCAACGACATGATCACCGGCGACACCCAGGCCGCGTTCCTCAACGTGGCCTCGACAGCTGCCATGGTCAGGGCCGGCAAGCTCAAGCCGCTTGCGCTGGTCAACCACGAGCGCCTGCCCGAATATCCGGATGTGCCCACCATGAAGGAGGTCGGCTACCCCGACGTCGGCACGCTGGCTTGGCAGGCCCTGTTCGCGCCGTCCGGGACGCCGAAGGAGGTTCTGGAGAAACTCGCCAAGTCCTCCCTCGAGGCAATGCGCGCGCCTGCCAGCCAGGAAGTCTTCAGGAAGCAGAGCTTCAACATCGTGCCCAACAAGTCGCTCGACGAGGCCAAGGCCTGGCTCGCCGGAGAGATGGCAGCCTGGAAGAGGATCGCCGACGAGGTAAAGATCGAAACAGCCGAATAGGGGGCGGCCGGCCGATCGAACGCGCCGCATCCAGCGGCGACGGGCAGTGCGGCGCGCGCGTTGTCGATCTGCCCCGTGCCGGTCAGTCGGCGGCGGGACCGGCATCGATCGGGAGAGCACGGATGTCTGCGGACCACGCGAAGCCCAGGAGCTGGCTGCGTTGGCGGCTGGTGCTCCAGGGCAAGGACGTCCTGGCGGGCCTGTTGTTCATCGGCATCGCCGCCTTCGGACTCTGGGTCTCGCGGACCTATCCGGTTGGCACGGCGTCGCGCATGGGCACCGGTTATGTGCCGCGGCTGCTGTTATGGGTGCTGCTGGGACTTGGGGGGGCGATCCTGACCTTGGGCCTTTGGAAAGCCGACCGGCCCCAGGAACCGGACATCCCCGCGGGGGCGGCCTGGCGCCCGGTCGTGTTCGTCGCCTTCAGCCTGGTGGCATTCGCCTTCGCCCTCGAACGGCTTGGCCTCGTGGTGTCGATTCTGCTCCTGACAGGCATCGCCGCGGCGGCGGGGCGCGGCTCGCGACCCCTGGAGACCGCGACCGCCGCGCTCGTGCTGGTCGTCCTGTGCTGGTTGATTTTCATCGTCGGCCTTTCGCTGACCATTCCCGTGTGGCCCACGTTCTAGCCCGATGGGACTCCTCCAGAACCTTGCGACCGGCTTCGGCGTCGCCATGACGCCCTCGAATTTGCTCTTTGCCTTCGTCGGGGCCCTGATCGGGACGCTGATCGGCGTCCTTCCCGGCATCGGTCCCATTGCCACCATCGCCATGCTGCTGCCGCTGACCTTTCAGCTGGAGCCGACCTCGGGCATGATCATGCTCGCCGGGATCTTCTACGGAGCGCAGTATGGCGGCTCGACCTCCGCCATTCTCGTCAATCTTCCGGGCGAGACCTCCTCGGTCGTCACCTGCATCGACGGCCACCAGATGGCCCGGCAGGGCCGGGCCGGGGCGGCGCTGGCCGTCGCGGCGCTGGGGTCGTTCTTCGCCGGCTGCGTGAGCACGGCACTGATCGCGGCTTGCGCTCCGCCGCTCGCCCTGGTCGGCCAGTCTTTTGGGGCACCGGAATATTTCTCGCTCATGCTGTTCGGCCTCACCGCGGCGGTCGTGCTGGCGCATGGCTCGGTGATCAAGGCGGTCGCAATGATCGTCCTCGGGCTCCTGGTCGGGCTCGTCGGAACCGACGGCCAGACCGGCGGCATGCGTTTCACCTTCGGCATCACCGAGTTGAGCGACGGGATCGACGTCGCCACGCTTGCCATCGGCCTCTTCGGCGTCGCAGAAATCATCGCCAACTTGGCGCGCACCGAGGAGAAGCGCGCGATCCTTTCTCAGAAGATTGCGCGGCTCTGGCCGACGAGCGACGACTTCCGCCGCTCCTGGCCCGCCGTGCTGCGCGGCACGACGCTCGGCTCGCTGCTCGGCGTACTCCCCGGCGGCGGCGCCATGCTGAGCTCCTTCGCCGCCTATGCCCTGGAGAAGAAAGTCTCCGCTACGCCCTCCCAGTTCGGTCGAGGGGCGGTGGAGGGCGTGGCCGGCCCCGAATCTGCCAACAATGCCGGAGCCCAGACCTCCTTCATTCCGATGCTGACGCTGGGGCTGCCCGGCAACGCCGTCATGGCGCTCATGATCGGCGCTCTCACCATCCACGGCATCCAGCCGGGACCGCAGGTCATGACCGAGCGTCCCGGCATGTTCTGGGGTCTGGTCGTCAGTATGTGGATCGGCAACCTGATGCTGCTCATCATCAACCTGCCTCTGATCGGCGTGTGGGTGCAGCTGCTCAAGGTCCCCTATCGCTTCCTCTACCTGGCAATCCTGCTGTTCTGCGGCATCGGCGTTTACACCGTGAACAACAGCCCGGCCGCGGTTCTCCTCGCCGCCTTCTTCGGTGTCGCCGGTTACGTGTTCATGAAGCTCGAATGCGAGCCGGCGCCGATGATCCTCGGCTTCGTGCTCGGTCCACTGATGGAGGACAATCTGCGCCGGGCGCTGCGCATCTCCGGCGGCGACCCGATGATCTTCATCGAGCGTCGTATCAGCCTCGCCCTGTTGACCGCGACCTTGGCGCTGTTGCTGGTGCTCGTCCTGCCCTTCATCCGCAAGACACGCCAGGAGGCGTTCCAGGCCGAGGGATAGCTTTCCCAACCCGGCGCTGATAGTGCGGTGCTCGGGCTAGCTAGCGCGCGGCCTCCTCGGGCGTCAGCGGCAAGGCGACAGCGGCCTTGCGCCTGGCGGACAGGTCGAGCGCCTTGGTCAACATCAGGTTGCGGTGCGCCTCGCGCGCGGTGGCGGCGGGCGTAGGCAGCCCGAGAGAGACGCGGTTGAGCCACGCCACGGTCTCGTCCGCCATCGGTCCGCGAAGCTCGCCCAGCGCCATGTCGCCGGGCGGGTAGGAGCCCATGAAATCGACCAGCCGGCCGCGGTCGGGCGCGTAGCCCTCCTCCTGCGGGTTGGAGACGGCCAGCACCATGTCGCGGTGGGTGTCGTCGATGGTGAGCACCCCGTGCGTGCCGTTGATCCCCACCTCCAGGCTGTAGACCGCGCCCGGCCACGTCACCGGCAGCGCCCAGGAGATGTTGAGGTGGTAGACGCTGCCGTCGGAAAACATGATCATGCCCGCGGTGGCGTCGATGCCGCCGTACTGCGGGCCCAGCACCTTGTCGACGGAGCGGGCGTAGCACTCGACCGGCGTCTTGGCCTCCATGCACCACATGACGATGTCGAGCGCGTGGCTGCCGGAGATCACCATGGGCGATATCGTGGACGGGTCGTCCGTGCGCTTGTAGTTGTCGACGGCAACCAGGCGGTTCATGAAGGCGCGGCTGGTGACGAGCGTGACATCGCCGAGCGCACCGGTGCGCACCTTCTCCTTGGCCGAGAGCCACTTGCGACGGAAGCGCTGGGTATAGCCGACGACCGCGTCGATGCCGGCCTTTTCGATCGCCGCCAGAACCGCGGCGGACTGGGCGAGGTCGGTCGCCAGCGGCTTCTCGATCAGCAGCGGCAGGCCGCGCTCGACCGCGGCCAGGGTCGGCGCCACGTGCAGGTGTTCGTCGGTGGCAATGATGGCGGCGGTCACCTCCGGCCGGGCCAGCAGCTCCCGGTGGTCCTGGGTGACGAAGTCGGCACCGATCCCGGCCGCCACCTCGCCGGCGCGGTTGGGGCTCTTCTCGGCGAGCCCGATCCAGCCCACGGACGGGTGACGCGTGGCCACCTCGCCGCGGAACAGGCCCACCCGGCCGCCGCCGACGATGGCGAGACCGATCTCCTTCGCTGCGCGGCCCCTCATCGCACCCCCGGTTCGCGATGCACTGTACGCGGTCGAATCGACACCGCAATGCCAGTGTTGTGTCTCTAACAGAGCGAATACTTTGTCATGCCGGGACTTGTTCCCGGCATCCAGCCTACAGCTTGCGCCGGCGCCAGTGATGGGATGGATTCCGGCGACAAGCGCCGGAATGACATAGTACGAAGCGTCGGAGTCACAACACTCTAGCATGGGGCATGCGCAGCGGCCAGCCGACCCGGCAACGGTCGACCCGGCAATCGCCGCGCCGTGCCGCGCGGTGCGTGCCGCGCGGTGCGTTGACGTGTACGGCCCGCACCCGATAGCCTCGCTGCACAACGACAAGCGTCGGCCCGGGAGGAAATCATGCAGTCCGTACTCAAATCGGCACTCGCGCTCGCCGTCCTGGCTGCCATGGCGGCTGCCGTCCGCGCCCAGGCCCCGGCACCGCCCCCCGCTCCGCCGGACGGCCCGCGCTATGCCGTCACCTACATCGAGGTGAAGTCGACCGCCGCCATCGAGGCGCAGAAGCTGGTGCGGGGCTTCCGCGACGCTGCCCGCAAGGAGGCCGGCAATCTGCGGGAGGAGGCCGTGCAGCGCATCGGCCAGATAAACCAGTTCGTGCTGCTGGAGGCGTGGAAGGACCAGGCGGCCGTCGATGCCCACTTCAAGGCGCCCACCACGGCGGAGTTCCGCGACAAGATCAAGTCGATCCAGAACGCGCCCATCGACGACCGCGTGCATTTCGCGCTGTCGGTAGGACCCGTGCAGCTCAAGGCGACCGCCGCGGCGGTTGCGGTAGTGACGCACGTCGACGTGATCCCGCCGCAGCGCGAGAACGGCACTGCCTTCACCAGGCAGCTGGCCGAGGAGAGCCGCAAGGAGGCCGGCAACATGCGCTTCGAGGCGGTGACCCAGGTCAATCGGCAGAACCACTTCACCGTGATCGAGGTGTGGCGCGACCGCAAGACCGTCGATGTGCACAGCATGGCGGAACACACGCGCGCGTTCCGCGACAAGCTCGCCCCCGCCGCCGGCGCGCTTTACGACGAACGCTTCTACCGCTTCATGGACTGAGGAGCGGGCCGCGCATGCCGCAAACTACGGTTCGGATGGGGGGCTACCAGCCGGCGACCTCCATCCTGACGCGCGCGCTGCGCCGGCTGGCGGCGTCGCTCGCCGCCGCTTCGGGAGCGGAGTGGCAGGTGCAGGCGATCCGCGACGTGACCGAGCGGGGCGCCCGCGCCGCAGACGTGCTGGCGATGGTCGAGCGCGGCGAGGTCGAGATCTGCTATTTCGCCGCGGGCTATCTGGCCGGTCGCGTCCCCGCACTCGGCCAATTCGACGAGCCGTTCCCCGCAGCGGACCGGACGCGACTTTACGCCGATCTCGACGGCGAGCGGGGCGCGCGGCTCGCCGGCGAGCTCGACAGGCTCACCGGCTACAAGCTGCTGGGCTTCTGGGACAACGGGCTGCGCCACATCTCCAACCGGCTGCGCCCGATCCGCCATCCCGACGACTGCCGGGGCATGCGCATCCGCACCCTCGACAATGCCATGTACAGCAGGGTGCTGGCCGCCGTCGGCTTCACGCCTGTGGTGATCGACGTGAAGGACCTGGCGCGCGCCGTCGAGACCCGCGCGGTGGACGCCCAGGAGAACCCGCTCACCAACACCGTCAACTTCGGTCTCCACAAGACCCACAAGTACCTGAGCCTCACCTCGCATTTCCATGGGCTAGCCCTCCTGCTCGCCAACCGCGCCTGGTTCGACGGGCTCACCGCCGCCTTGCAGGCGGCCCTGCGGTCGGCCGCCGCCGATGCGACCGCCGCCCAGCGCCAATGGGCGATCGACGAGGATGCCCTGTGCCTGGAGCGCCTGGACGCGGAGGGCGTGACGATCGTGCCGGCCGAGGAGATCGACTTCGCCGCCTTCCGCGCCGCGGTTGGTCGCGCAACTCACGGACAGGATTAACGCGGATTAACGGGCCAGGCGCGGCTCCGACGCGCCGACCCCGATTCGCTCGAGGTCCGCCGCCAGATGACCGCCGAAGCGCCCAGGAAGGCCGTGGAGCGCCCTCGCGGGCCGGACTGGGGGGGTTAACACCTCTGCAGCAAGGAAGGCGCCAGCGGCCAAATTTGTTTGGTACATGCAAGCGTCCGTGGGGGCAGGCCCTGCCGGCCTTGCCCCATGGCATCCACCACTCGTTCACCGGGCCCAGGCGAAGCCGCAGTCCGGCCTACGGCATCGCCTCGATGCGGGCAACCCAGGGGACGGCGGCGAGGCGGGAGAGGTTGTCGGGGGAGACGTTGCGCAGGCGGATGCGGTTCAGCGCGCCGTCGCGGCCGGCAAACACGCCGTACTCGGCCACGCGCTCGTTGTGGAAGCGGTCGGGCATGAAGCCGAGCACGACAGTCACGTTGCGGGAGGTGGCGGCGCCGCGCAGCGCGGGGTCGAGGCGGTTGAACGCGGTGGCGCGGCCATAGAGGTCCTGGCCGAACAGAACGAGCGCAATGAGGGCGATCCCCGCGGCGATCTTGCGACCCTCGGGGCCGAGACGCGGGATCAGACCCCTCGCACCCGCGATCTCTTTCGACACCGACGTTGGAGGCGAGGGGTCTGACCCCTTCTGGTGCGAGGGGTCTGACCCCTTTGGGTCGCTCACGGCCTACTCCTCCTTTCCCGCGTCGAACACCAGGCCCCAGCGTTGCACCGTCCGCTGCTCGATCGGCAGCAGCAGCCACCGGTCCATGGCGACGGCGATCAGCCCGATAATGAGGCAGCCGCCGATGACGATGTCGGAGCGGTGGTACTCGGTGGCGCCGAAGATCATCTGGCCGAGCCCGGTGGTGGCGCCGACCAGCTCTGCGGCGATCAGCGCGCGCCAGCCGAAGCCGAGACCGGACCTGAGCCCGGTGAGGATGTAGGGCGATGCGCCCGGCAGGATGACGCTGCGGATGACCTCCCAGCGCCCGCCGCCCAGCGCCTCTACGCCCTGGGCGTAGACCTGCGGGACCAGCTGCACGCCGAGCACGGTGTTCTGGAACACGATGAAGAACACCGTATTCCAGATCAGGAACACGGCGAGCGCGGTGCCGATGCCGAGCCAGCCGATCATCAGCGGCAGCCACACGATGCCGGAGATGGCGTTGAAGAACACGATCAGCGGGCTCAGGAACTCCGCAATCGGCCGGTTGAGCCCGACGATGAAGCCGCCGATCACCCCGCTGGCGACGCCCAGCGCCACCCCGAGCAGCAGCCGCCACAGGCTCGCCAGCACATGCACGGCGAGCTCGCCCTTCACAGCCAGCTCCCACATGGCGCCGGCCACGTCCTGCACGGCCGGCAGGGTCTCGGCCGATGGCCGGGCGATGGCCCAGCAGGCGACCCAGGCCGCCAGGATCAGCAAGAAGGGGGTGAGCGGCAGCAGCCGCCAGACGACCGGCTGGGCCCTCCGGCGTGCAGCGGACCGGCGGGCTAGACCTCCCTCGATGGCCGTATCGCTCATTGGCGCAGCACTCCCCAGCGGGCCACCGTGAGGTTCTCGATCGGTTGCACGATCAGCCGGTCCACCACGACGTAGAGGCAGCCGATCACGATCATCCCGGTGATGATGCGGTCGATCTGGCCGAACGTGCGCGCGCCGAAAATGAGATCGCCGAGGCCGCCCCTGCGAACCAGCATCTCGGCGGCGATCAGCGCGCGCCAGCCATAGCCCATGCCGAGCCTGAGACCCACGACGATGCTCGGCAGCGCGCCCGGCAGGTACACGTCTTTTACGAGCCGCAGCCGCGAGGCGCCGAGCGAACGCAGCGCCAGCCCGTACTGCTCGGGGATCGCCCGCACGCCGATCATGGTGTTGAAGATGATGGGCACGATCAACGTGTAGATGACGATCACCAGTGTGGTGGTGTGGGTGAACCCGAACCAGATGATGGCGAGCGGCAGCCAGGCGATGCCGGAGATGCCCTGCAGGAACCGCAGGAAGCCCTCCAGGGCGTGCGCGGCATAGCGGTTGACGCCCACCGCGAACCCCACCGGCACGCCCACGGCGAGCGACAGAAGAGCCGCGAAGCCGATCATGCGCAGGCTGGTGCTGGCGTACTCGGCCATCACACCGTGGGTGACGAGGTGCAGGAACGCGGTCCAGACGGCCAGCGGAGAGACCAGCACCTGCGGGGAGAAATCGCCGCTGGCATGGATGGCCCACCACACCGCGACCAGCGCCGCGAACGGCAGCAGGATGCGGAACGCCCTGAGCGGTCGGAGCACGCCCGCCGGGCGGGCCGCGGGCCGGGAGAGGCCACCGCGAGGCTCGGCCGCCGTCGCGCTCATGCCGTCGCCCCTGCCGATGCGGCCGCCGGTGCCGCGGCACCCCGCTCCTCGCGCACCAGGCGCAGCACGTGCTCGACGATGGCCTGCATCGCGCCGTCGACCTTGAAGGATTCCCAGTCGCGGCCCTCGGCCCGGCCCGGCACATCGATGGCTGCCTTGATGCGGCCCGGCCGGCGGGTCATCACCAGCACCCGGTCGGCGAGGAACACCGCCTCGTCGACGCTGTGCGTAATGAAGAACACCGTCTTGCCCGTGGCACCGCACAGCCGCACCAGCTCCTCCTGCAGGGTGAGCCGCGTCATCGCGTCGACCGCCGCGAACGGCTCGTCCATCAGGATCACATCGGGATCGGCGGCCCAAGTGCGGGCCACGGCCACGCGCTGGCGCATGCCGCCCGACAGCTCGTGCGGGTAGCGCTCCTCGAAGCCCGCGAGCCCGGTGAGCTGGATCAGGCGCGCGACCGCGACCTCGCGCTCGGCCCGCGGCACGCGCGCGATCTCCAGCCCGTGGCCGATGTTGCGCCGCACGGTGCGCCACGGCAGGATGGCCAGCTCCTGGAACACCACGCCGCGGTCTCGCCCCGGCCCCAGCACCGGTGCGCCGTCGAACAGGATCGCGCCTTCGGTCGGCCTGATGAAGCCGGCGAGCGCCTTGAGCAGCGTGGTCTTGCCGCAGCCCGAGGGGCCCACCAGCGTGACGAACTCGCCGGCGCGGATCGACAGATCGATCCGGTCGGTTGCCTGCACAGGCCCGTCGGCGGTCTCGAAGAAGTGGCGGAAACCGGAGACGACGATCTTGTCCTGGGAGGACTTCGCCATGTCATCCGGCATCGTGTGCGAGCCGCTGCGGCACATGAGGCGCCGGGACGGCGCTTGCTGCGCGTGAGCTCCCTCTCCCCGTCGTCCTCGGCCTACGTGCAATGGTCCGTTCGCCACAATGGGCCGAGGGCGACGGGGAGACGGTTGGGGTTAGGGGCAGCCAAGGGCGCTGCCCTGTCAGCGCGGGGCGTCGATGAAAGGTCGGGAGCATGTCGAGCATGATCGGAAGACTTTCCGTGGATGGGGTTTCCCTTGAGGCTGCCCCTCACCCCTAGCCCTGTCCCCGCAAGCGGGGAGAGGGGACCGGTCTCAGCTCAGGTTACCCTTGCACTCGGCCAGCGACTTCGGCAGCGGCGGCAGGTCTGAGAAGAACTGCGGGTTCTTTTCCATCACTCGCTTGAGCACGGTGTCGTCGTAGAAGTCGTCCGCAGTGAAAGGCCGGCTCATCTTGATGAGGCCGTCCTTGACCATGCCGTTGCCGGTCTGGACCAAGCCCTCGGATGTGCACACCGAGATGCGCGGGTCCCAGCTGAGCCACTTCAAGGCCTCGATGGCGTCGGCCACGTTGAGGCCGTCGAGGTAGCGCGTGTCGATCTCGGCCGCGCCTTTGGGGTTCTCGCGGATGAATTTCGCCGCCTGCGCAATGCCGACCGAGAACTTCTCCAGGAGGTCGTAGTTCTTGCCGATCCAGTTCTCGTGCGCCACCACGCCGATGATGTCGGTGACGAGGCTCGCCTCGCCGCGGCTGACGACCACGGCGTTGGGGCCGAGCTCGCGCACCACCTGGGCGGTGTAGGGCTCCCACGGCGCCACCGCGTCCACCTGGCCCTGCACCAGCGTGATCGGCATGTTCTCGACCGGCACGTTGACCAGCTCCGACTTGGTGATGTCGAGCTTCTCGCGCTTGAACCACGCGCGCAGGTAGACGTCGTTGGTGCTGCCCTTGAGGTAGCCGATCTTCTTGCCTTCCATCGTCTTGGGATTGGCGGCATCGATGCCGCGGTCCTTGCGGGCGATGATGGCGCGGCCGCCGGCCTTGGCGATGAAATCGGCGGCGTTGTAGTAGGGCATCACGCCCTTCAGCATGTTGCCGCCCGCCCGCGCCGACGCCGTGGTCGTGGACAGCGCCGCGTGGCCGAGCTGCGCCTCGCCCGCCTGCAGGCTCTGCGTCACCTGCCGGCCGCTGGAGGTGAGCTTGATCTTCACGTTGAGGCCCTGCTTGGTCCAGTAGCCGTTCTCGACCGCGACGAAGGCCGGCGTCGAGAACAGGTTGTTGACCACGATGAAAGCGACCTCCTTCATCTCCTGGGCGCGGGCGTCCGTCGCCTGACCGAAGGGGCCGAGAACGAGGCCCGCGGCGCAGACGGCCGCGAGGCGCGGCGGCACTGCACGGATCCGACGCATGGTATTCCTCCTCCCACGACTTTTTGGTTATGTTCAGCAATGCTCCGTTCATTGGGCAGTGCCGCCCTCAGTAGAAGCGCGCGCTCCGGGCCGGTCAAGCGCGGTTTCGGAGTTTCCGCTGCCGGAGCCCGACAAAAATCCAAGGCACCGCCGCAATGGCGATGGCGCCCACCAGCAGGGCGGCCAGGCAAGGCCATCCGCGCCATCGCCGCGTCGGGAACCACGCTGCCGATGGCGCCGGCGGTGAAGAAGCCGACGTTAATGCCGATGAAGCGGGCAACGGCAACAGCAGCGGCGCAACGACGATGCAATCGAAGCCGTGGCCCAAACTTCCCCGGGGCGTTCCGGCTTGTGTCGCAGCCATGGACGTGGCTCAGTGTTCCAGCGTTTGATGACGTGGGTGCCAAATGAGGGCAGCGCTTGGCAGATGGCTGGTCGCATGACCGCCTCAAAGCAGATCGGAATGGTTGGCCTGGGCCTCATGGGGACCGCGTTGGCCGGGCGGCTGGCGCATGCCGGCTATGGCGTCGTCGGCTTCGACATCGATGCCGGGAAGCAGCACGCGTGGCAGCAGCTGGACGGCGCCACGGGCGTCGCGTCCATCTCCGATGTGGTCCGCCGCTGCGATGTGCTGTTCCTGGCTGTGTTCGACACCGACCAGGTTGAGGCCGTCGTGGAAGGCGAGCTTCTGGCCGCCGCCGGCGCCGGCTCCGGCAAGATCGTCCTCTGCGCCAGCACCTGCGACCCTGAACGCATCGCCAAGCTCGCCGAGCGCGTGGCACCGGAGGGGCTCACTCTTCTCGATACCCCGATCTCCGGCACCAGTGCGCAGGTGCGGCAAGGCCACGGCGTTGCTTTCGTCGGCGGCGATGCGGCTCGGCTCGCAGAGGTTGTCCCTATCCTCGACGCGATCGTCCCTACCCATTTCCATATGGGGCCGGCGGGCAGCGCCGGTCGCGCCAAGCTGGCCATCAATCTGATCCTCGGCCTCAACCGGCTTGCCCTGGCCGAGGGCCTCGTCTTCGCCGAGCGCCTTGGCCTGGAGCCCGCGCGCTTTCTCGACGTTGCGCGCCGGGCGGCGTGCTATTCGCAGGTCATGGACACCAAGGGTCCCAAAATGGTGCGCGGCGACTTCTCGCCCGAGGGCCGCGTGCGCCAGACACTGAAGGACGTGGAGCTGATGCTGGCCCAGGCGCGCAGCCTCAGCCAGGACCTGCCGCTGGCGCGGCTCAACGCCGAGATCCTGCAGGCCTGCGTGCGCAACGGCGAAGGCGACCGGGACAACAGCGCGGTAATCAACGAGATCCGGCGCCGCGTCGGGCCTGCTTCTTCTCCACCGTGACCCGGCGGGAGCGCGCGGCGCGGCCGTGATCGGGCTCGGGCGGATGGGGCGCGGCATCGCCCGCAACCTCGACCGCACCGGGCGCCTCGCGGCGGCCTGGGATGCGAGCCCGGAGGCGCTGCGCCGCGCCGGCCTCTCGCCCAAGGTTGCGCCGGCCGAGCCCGGGAGCTTCGATTGCAGTGATCGCCCGTCCGCCCCCGCCGCATGCAGTCCCGCAGTTCGTGCCCTGCGCCTCCAGCAGTTCGCGAGGGCATGTTCATGATGGAAACAGTCCGTGGAACAAAGCTTGGACTCTGTCGTTACCTCCCATTGCATCGGGGGCGAGCAGCGGATTTCCTACGGAAATTCAGGGACGCAGGGCCAATTCGTGCCATTGAGGGAGTGCGACCGTGAGGACGCCGTCAGCGGGCACAGACGCAGTACACAATTCGACATGCGCCGTCGAACAAGAGAGCCTTGACGAGCAGATCATCAATGGCAAGGAAGCCGTCGCCAATGCGTTAGCTGAGGCCGGCGCTCTTTCGCTGGACGTTTTGCAAGCCCTTCCTGTGGCCGTTTACGTTACGGACGCCTTGGGCCGGATCACCTTCTTCAACGAAGCGGCTGCCACGCTCTGGGGTTGTCGCCCCGAACTAGGCAAAAGCGAGTTTTGCGGGTCCTGGAAGCTGTATTGGCCCGATGGCACACCTCTCCCGCATGACGAGTGCCCCATGGCCCTGGCACTCAGGCAACGACGCCCCATCCGCGGCATCGAAGCGGTCGCCGAGCGACCCGATGGGAGCCGCGTTCCTTTCATCCCGTATCCGACTCCGCTGGTCGACGCGTCCGGTGAGCTGACCGGGGCGATCAACTTGCTGGCGGATATTTCGCATAGCAAGAGCACAGATGCGTCCCTGGCGAGACGCCGGGACGAACAAAACGCATTGTATCAATTCACCGACAGACTCTTCCGAGCAGCGTCGTTGGCTGACGTCCACAGCGCAGGTTTGGCCGCTATCGCCGACGCGCTGCGCTGCGAACGCGCTTCGATACTGCTCTTCGATAGCTCCGGTGTGATGCGGTTCGTCGCGTGGCGCGGTTTGTCCGATGCCTACCGACGGGCTGTTGAAGGACACTCGCCCTGGACGCGCCAGGTAAAGGACCCGCAGCCCCTCTGTATACCCGATGTCGAAGGGGCGGAATTCTCCGACCAGCTCAAGGCAGCCGTCAAAGCCGAGGGTATCGGCGGACTTGCTTTCATTCCACTCGTTGCGAGCGGCGAACTCATTGGCAAGTTCATGACCTACTACGACGCCCCCCACGTTTTCAGTAACGACGAGGTCGCACTTGCTGTCACCATTGCGCGGCAGCTCGGGTTCGGTATTGAGCGTGTGCGTGCCGATCAGGCGGGGCGGCTGCTGGCCTCGATAGTGGAGACGTCAGACGATGGGATCGCGAGCAAGGATCTCGACGGTATCGTAACCAGCTGGAATCGCGGCGCTGAGCGGATCTTCGGCTACGGGGCCGCTGAAATGATCGGCCGGTCGCTCCTAACCGTGATTCCACGGGATCGCCACGGTGAAGAAGTGGAAATTCTGGACAAGCTCAGACATGGCGAGCGCATCGACCACTTTGAGACCGTCCGCCAGCGCAAGGATGGAAGCCTGATCGACGTCTCGATTACGGTGTCACCCGTACGGGATGCAACAGGGAAAATTGTCGGTGCGTCCAAGATCGTCCGTGACATCAGTGAGAGAAAGCAGGCTCAGGCACGGCACGAGTTGCTGACGCGGGAAATTCAACATCGGACCAAGAACCTGTTTGCAGTCGTGCTCGCCGTTGTTTCCAGAAGCTTCGCCGGCAAGCAGAGCGTCGCAGACGCGGAGGCTGCCGTCGTGGGCCGTCTCCGTTCACTCGGTCAGACCCACGTCATCTTGATGGACAAGAAGTGGCAGGGCGCCGATCTCGATGAAATTGTACGGTCTGAGATGAGTCCCTACACCGGCCGCGTGCAAGTGGAGGGACCGAGCTTGATGCTCAATGAGAAGGCGACACAAAACTTTGCGCTCGCCGTACATGAACTTGCAACGAACGCCGCCAAGTATGGCGCACTGTCGAATACAACCGGTCAGGTCCACGTTAGGTGGTGGGAGAGCTCGGACTGCTTGACGTTTCGCTGGCAAGAGCGAGGCGGTCCTTCCGTGGCGTCTCCGGCGCACAAAGGGTTCGGAAGCGTGGTGCTCGAACACCTGATGGCCGAGCATTTCGAAACGCTTCCCGAGATGGATTTTGCATCGAGCGGCTTAACCTATTCGCTCACGACTTCGCTCGGCTCGATTGCGGCGAGCGACCGACGAACTTCCCACCAGGGAGGATGCAGTGAGTAACGGAGTCCTGGCCGGCCGTTCGATCCTGATCGTCGAGGACGAGCCTTTGATTGCATTGGAGGTGCATGCGGCATTCCGCGCCGCGGGCGCAAACATCGCGTCGGCAGCCGATGCTCAGGAAGCTCTGAGGATGATCAATGTGCCGGGCCTATCCGCCGCGTTGGTCGACATCAATCTTGGGAGTGGCGACTGTTCAGCCGTTTGCGAGCGGCTCGCTCGCCAGGGGATCCCCTTTGTCTTCTACACCGGGGAGGCGCGGCCCGATATCCTGCTCAAGTGGCCCAGCGCGCCGGTCCTGACCAAGCTCGCAGACAAGCAGCGCGTTGTCGAGGTCGTGGCAGGCGTCATCCGCTGAGGCGTTCCACAGACGCGATGTCTCAGATGGTGCAGGTATCTCGGACGCCGTGCCGGCGAGGGTGCCGCGCACTCCGTCAAGGCGGCGTCCGAGACGCGCCCAGGCACGAAATCGCGATTGGGGAGGCTCAACGGTGAGGCCGGCTCCCTGGGGATTTGGGCAGGACCATATCCTCAAGGAGACACTTCCATGCGCCACACTTCCCCTCTTGGACATGGACACCATCACGGTCATGGCGGTCATCATCATCGCTGACGACCCGGCTTGAGGGCCGCGCCGGCAGCGGCGTCGGCTACTTGCTGATTTCGAGCTGCCTACAGAACTTTCCGAATTCTTCCTTGGTCCACCTCAGGCCAGCGCGCCATCCTGCCTTGCATTCATCTTTCGTCGGATTGATGACCAAGCTCTCTCCGCCCTTGGGAACGGGCAGCGTCTTCGGCGGCGCGGTGGGGCCAGGCGACGGCGATGTCTGAGCGAGGATCGCCCCAGCGATGCCGACGCAAACGGCGATGACCGCGGCCAATCTCGCTGCGATATTAGTAACCATACGGCATAAACGCGCCTTCCTGCGGCCCGGTTCCGAAGGTCCAGCCGATTGTGGATCAGTGCATGGCCCACATCATTGGCATGGTCGGCTTCCGGTCCAATACGTGCGGCAAGTGCAAAAAAGCCACCCCCGGTCAGCTACCGCAGCGAGTCGGAGGACGCATGGAAGACCGTAGTGCTCAACGGGTGGCGCCGGCTGTGCCGGATTCGACTGAGCCGGCGGTACGCCGGAGAGACACCGCGGCGCGTCCGTCGCAGCGGAGCGGGCTCTCGCCTCGGCCCTGGCGCGGCTGCGAATTTACTGGCCAGCGCATCTGCGCGCGATGCGCACCTTCGCATCGCATACTCACGTCTGATGTCGATCTGACGTATTTTGTCAGCAACATATCAGATTCAAGCTGACTGTTGCCTGATAGATACAGCGCAGGGTGATGATTGCTGATACAAAGGACGCAGCTGAGACGATTGATACTGTCGCTGAATTGGGGTGCGGGGCGGGTCGCATTACATATTGGTATCTGCCTCTTCGGTTCGTCAGGGCTTGTTGCGTTCGGCGCTGCGGACAGATGCCTGGACCGAGGAGCCGGTATTTTACGGGCTCCTCGGGAGGCAGCGAGGGTCGACTGCCGTCATTGACGTTCCTTTGGGTATTGAGGTTGAGAACGTATGGAAGCACGGGCCGCAGTTGGGCTTTCGAGCAAGGGAGCCCGGCCATGTTTCACTCCGCGGACGGGAGAGAAGGCGCAACCGGCGTCAGCCGCGCGGCATGTCGAGGTGCTGCGCGCCGGAGCTCGGGCGTGGAATGCCTGGAGACTCGAGAATCCCGGCATCGTTCCGATCCTGAATGATCTCAACGTGTCTGCAACCGAGCGCCAATTCGGTCGCGTCCAGGGCGGTCCGATCAATCTCAGTCGGGCACAATTGTGCCGGGCGCGGCTGGACCAGGCAACGCTGATCGAGGCGAACTTGATGGGCGCCGCGCTCACGGAAGCAGACCTCGCTGACGCGCGGCTGGAGCGGGCCGACCTGCGCGGCGCCAGGTTCGATTACGCCAATCTTGCGGGGGCGCAGCTCAACGGGGCCAATCTGCGCGGCGCTCACCTGCGCCTCGCACGAGGCCTGACGCAAGCTCAAATCGATCGAAGCCTGGGCGATCATCGCACCGCTCTGCCGGCCCATCTGACGACACCTGGGGCTTGGCTCGAGGAAGCACCCCCGGACCGCCGGCGAAACGTGCTTCAGACCGGGCAGTCCAACGTCGACGCCGACAAGATGGGCGACTCCGCGTTCCTTCGGGCCGGCCCTCGGTCCGCCATCCGAGAGGCTCGCGCGAGCAAGCGGCGCCATACCATCGATCGAGCCTGTCAGGAAATGAAGAAGCTCGAACGCCGGGCAGGCGGGGGGCACGAGGTGTCCGGCCCGCTACCTACCTCCAATATCGTCTTTGCGGCGGTCCTGGTGGCTGCGATCGCCGTCGGCGCCCTGATCGCGATGACGGAGAGCCGCTCGGAACGTCCCGGCACCCCTCCGGGCGAAGCGACGCCCGTGCTCGGCATCAGCGCTCAGGACGGTGGATCACAAACCGTGCTGCCGAGAGCTGGGCAGCGCTCCTCCGGCTAGCGGCGGGCCCTCCTCGGCCTCGGGCTGGCTGCCACCCCACGTTGTGCATCCCGATGCCGACGCCCGCGCAGCAACGCACGCCGCCATGATCCTTCGATGCCGCGCGCGCGCCCGCGCTGGTGGCGCGAGCGTCATCGGCTCGGTTGTCGGGGGAAGCTCAATCGCACCAGAAGGCCGCCGCGTGCCGAGCTCTCCAGGGCCATCATCCCTCCGTACGCCTCGACGACGGCCCGCGCGATATTCAGGCCCAATCCGGAGCCTGGAACGCTTTCGTCGAGTCTCGCCCCTCGACGCATCACGAGGGCACGGTCCGGCTCGGACACGCCGGGTCCGTCGTCCTCGATGGTGAGCTCCACGCCGCCGGCGGCCGACTTGGCGGCGACGATCACTTCCGATCGGGCCCACTTGCGCGCGTTGTCCAGAAGGTTCCCGAGGATCTCCGCCAGGTCCACCTCCTCGACCGGCGCTGCAAAGTCGGGCTCGCAATCGAGCCTCCATGCCAGGCGATCGCCCCGCGGCAGCCTCTCCATCGTCCGCAGCAGCCGTGCGGCGAGCGGGTGCACGCTTGTCCTTTGCGTCACCGTGGAGTTGGCCGCACTGCGTGTCCGCGTCAGCTCCCTCTCGACATGGGCTTTGAGCCCCGTGAGCTGCTGCTCCAGCTCCTCGGCGAGCTCGGGGTCCTGCCGCTGGCGCAGCTTCTCCGCGACCATTGAGACGGCCGTCAATGGCGTCTTGAGGCCATGCGCCAGGTCGCCCGCCCGCGCACGCGCGGCCTCGATCGCCTTCTCCTGCGCGGCCAGCAGCCGGTTCGCCTCGGTGACGAGGGGCTGCACTTCGGTTGGGACGTCGTCGGACAGCCGGCGTGCCTTGCCGACGCGGATGTTCTCCACCCCCGTTCGGAGAAGCTCCAGCGGGTGCAGCCCTATCGAGACCTGCGCCCACGCCGCCGCGATGAGGATCACGGCAAGCAGGCCGAGGGCCATGAACACGTTGCTGCGAAGCTGCGAGTTGAGCGCGTCAAGGGCCCCGATCTCCGCCACGTCCATGGCGACGATGAGCACGTAGGGCTTGACGCTCTGCCCGCGTGCGGCCGGGCTCGGCGCGATGCGGCGGATCGATGCGTAGAGCTTCTGCTTGTCGGGTCCGACCAGGGCCTGGCGCCATGCATTGCGGCCGGCCTCCGAAGCCGATTCGATTTGGAGTGCGCCCTCGCCGAGGGACGCAGAACGCAATATCGGCTGGCCGTCGGCAGAGACCTGCCAGTAGCGCCCGGCAAGGCGCTGACGGAAGCGCACATCCGGCAGCTGACCGCTTAGCGAAGGCCGTCCGTCTTCTTGCAGGGTCAGGGACGCGGCGAGCTGGTCGAGCGCGGTGTCGAGTTCGTCGTGCACGAGGGATATGACATTGCGCTCGAAGAGAACGAGCACCATCAATCCCGCGAACTGTACCGCGAGAACGATGATGGCGACGGCAGCGCCGAGCAGCCGGAAGCGCAACGAGTTCGGGATCAATCGCCTACCTTCAGAAAATATCCCTGACCGCGGCGCGTTGCGATCACGTCGGAGCCGATCTTGCGCCGGAGCCGCCCGAGCAGGGCCTCTAGGACATTGGCGTCCTTCTCGTTGTCGTGTCCGTACACCTGGTCGAGAAGCTCGGCGGCGCTGATGACCTGGCC
>DATBKR010000687.1:0-2217 GCA_036555805.1 Hyphomicrobiaceae bacterium
CAGGTCCTCGTCCAGCGCCAGTGTGCGGGCGATGGCGCGCGCGATCTGCGCCACCTCCAGGCTGTGCGTGAGGCGCGTGCGGTAGTGGTCGCCCTCGTGGAACAGGAACACCTGCGTCTTGTAGGTGAGCCGCCGGAAGGCGGTGGCGTGGATGATGCGGTCGCGATCGCGCTGGTAGGGCGTGCGCATCGGGCAGCCGGGCTCGGGGTGCAGGCGCCCGGCGGTCTCTGCGGCGTGGGCCGCGTAGGCCGCCACCGGACGCACCGACCCGGCGTCGCGAGTGCCCGCCTGCGCCGCGTCCCGCCCCGGCGCGGCGGGGGGCTCTGGCATGCAGGGACCCGGTTTGACAGGATCGGCCATGGCCCTATCTATTGAAGATGTGGACTCTGCCGTGCGATTCCGCGATTGCGCATTGCGAATCGACGGCTGCATAGCAACACCGCAGCGGGATGTCACATGAGTGAAGCCGCCTTCACCGTCTCCGACCGCGCCGCGCGCCGCATCGCAGAGATCGTGGCCGGCGAGCCGGCAACGCCCATGTTTCGCGTCAGCGTCGAGGGTGGCGGGTGCTCGGGCTTCCAGTACAGGTTCGACCTGGTGGCAGAGCGCGCGGCGGACGACCTCGTGATCGAGAAAGGCGGCGCGCGGGTGCTGGTGGACCCGGTCTCCCTGGGGCTGCTCAACGGGTCCGAGATCGATTTCGTCGAGGACCTCATGGGGGCCACCTTCAGGGTCACCAACCCCAACGCCACCGCCTCGTGCGGCTGCGGCACAAGCTTCGCGATTTGACTGGAGACGACGCGAGGCGGCTTGGCCAGCTTGTTGAATCCCACGCTCCGGCAAAGCCTGCGCCGCTGTGCGGCGCAGCGCGATAGGCGTTCCAGGTCAAACCTGATATGGAACGGGCCTTGCCCGCGTTCCAGTAGACGCGCTTGACAAAATCATGGAAAATCGGGGGCTGTGCTCCGCCCACGGATTTGACGCAGGGTATGATTTCGGGCGGTTTTTGCGGCTTGCGAGAGTGGCGGAACAGGTAGACGCGGCGGCCTCAAAAGCCGTTGTCCTTCAAAGACATGCGGGTTCGAGTCCCGCCTCTCGCACCATCTCGAAAAACACACCCAAAAAGCCAGTGTCGCAGGGATGTGGGGGTTCCGCTCCCTTCTGGGCGCCAATTCTCGCACGCCTTACTTGTCCCTGAGCTTCCAGTAGGTCCGTTCCGGCGCGCTCTTGTAGTGCTTCACCTCGAAGCGGTCCTTGGAGCGCTCGTCGGGGGTTTTCTGGTCGTCGCCGCGCGGCGCCATCAGGATCTCGCGGATGTCGGCCAGCACGGCCGGGTCCTGGCTGAAATAGTCGTGCCCGTAGCCCGTGAACGCGCGGTCGAGCCGATACCAGCGCTCCTTGCCGGTGGCGTCGACGATGTGCACGTTGTCGAGGTCGACCAGGATCGGCTCCCCGTCCAGGAGATCGCCCACGCGCGGCACGCCGCCGCGCAGGAGCTTGGAGGCGAGCAGGGCCGTGTCGTTGGACGAGGCATAGACTGTCACGCGCCTGGCGTAGGGCGCGATGCGGTGGATCTTCTGGTCGAACACCGACATCGCCACGTCGGGCGCGGCGAAGATCATCTGGCCGATGCGGATCGGCCGCGCCCACGTGCCCACACCGCGCTGGGTCTCGAAGATCGGCCGCAGCGCGCTCACGGCGCGCAGCAGCGTCTGCGAGCCCATGCTGTGGGCGAGCACGTCGATGTCGTAGATGTTGGCGTCACGCATCAGCATGCGCATGAACGACTGGAAGAACGGCTCGGCCTGCTCGGCGTGGTCGAGGTCCGGGACGTACCCGAGCGTCGAGTGCACGGACGGCCAGCGGTACATGTAGACGCGGCCCTTGTAGCCGGTTTCCGCCACCAGCCGGCCTATCGTGGACAGCGCGTACTTGAATGGCACATTGTAGCCGTGGATGAAGACGAGCGCATCGGCCCGCGCCATGCCGGTCTCGCCGATCTCGTCGGTCAGATAGATCTGGTCGCCGATGTCGCCCTTCCTCCTGCTCTCCCGCACGAGCTTGTACTCCGGCACCAGCTCGGCCCAGGCCTCGCTCTTGGCCGCCGCCCCGGAGACGTAGGCGCAGCCCAGGTCCAGGCCGCCGCCGCCCTCGCCGGCGAACAGGGAGTCGGGGTCGGTCACACGGCCGGAGCGGGGCGCCCCCGGCTTGAGTTTG
>DATBKR010000688.1:0-1953 GCA_036555805.1 Hyphomicrobiaceae bacterium
ACCCATGACATGACCCCATTGGGGGTTGCGAAATGGTGTCAGACCCGGAGGGTCTGACACCGCACGAAGCCAGGAGCGTGCCCGCCATGCGGCTGAACGAGCTGAAAGACAACCCCGGATCGCGCAAGCTCCGCGTGCGCATCGGCCGCGGCATCGGCTCCGGCGTCGGCAAGACGGGCGGCCGCGGCGGCAAGGGCCAGACGGCCCGCACGGGCGTGAGCATCGGCGGGTTCGAGGGCGGCCAGATGCCGCTGCATCGGCGCCTGCCCAAGCGCGGCTTCACCAAGCGCGACCGCAAGGTGTGGAACGAGGTGAGTCCGGCCCGCCTGCAGGCGGCGGTGGATGCCGGCCGCCTCGACACCGCGACCCCGGTCGACGCCAAGGCGCTGGTGGCAGCCGGCGTGCTGCGCCGGCCGCTGGACGGCGTCCGGCTGCTGGGCGGGGGCGAGCTGAAGGCGGCGCTGAAGCTCACGGTCAATCATGCCACCCCGTCGGCCCGCGAGGCGGTGGAAAAGGCCGGCGGCTCGGTGACGCTGATCGAGAAGAAGGTGCTGGCCGCCGACGAGGCGAAGCGGGCGAAGACCGCCAAGAAGAAGGCTGCGACCGCCAAGCCGAAGGCCGCGGCCACCGAGGAGTGACGCGCTGGGAGGCGGCGGCAAGGGGCTCAGGCGGCGCGAGGCCGCGCTTGCGTCCCGGCGTCCGGCGCCCCATTTTTGGGAAGTGTTGCGCGAGCTGGGAAACGGCCGCCGGGGCCAGCAAGGGATGGGTAGGGGCGCCGCAGACCGGGCTTGGCCCAGGATGGCGCGCGTGAAGGTCCCGTGAGGTCCCCGGGGGCCCCAAGGAGGTTTGCCAATGGCTTCGGCCGCCGAACAACTTGCCGCCAATCTCAACTTCGGCGCCTTTGCCAAGGCCGAGGAGCTCAAGAAGCGCATCTGGTTCACGCTGGGGGCGCTGCTGGTCTACCGGATCGGCACCTACATCCCCATTCCCGGCATCAACCCGGTCGCGTTCGCCGCCGCCTTCCAGCACCAGTCCGGCGGCATCCTCGGCATGATCAACATGTTCTCCGGGGGCGCCATCGAGCGCATGGCGATCTTCGCCCTCAACATCATGCCCTACATCTCGGCCTCCATCATCATGCAGCTGATGCAGAGCGTGGTGCCGTCCCTGGAGGCCCTGAAGAAGGAGGGCGAGCAGGGCCGCAAGCAGCTCAACCAGTACACCCGCTACCTTACCGTGTTTCTGGCGGGCTTCCAGGCGTTCGGCATTGCCTATGGGTTGCAGCATTCGCCGGCCGGCCCGTCGGGGTCGATCGTGCTCAACCCCGGTCCGTTCTTCATCATCAGTACGGTGGTGTCGCTGGTAGGCGGCACGATGTTCCTGATGTGGCTCGGCGAGCAGATCACGGCGCGCGGGGTCGGCAACGGCACCTCGCTCATCATCATGTCCGGCATCGTCGCGGGCCTGCCGAATGCGATCATGCAGACCCTGGAGCTGTCGCGCCAGGGCGTGCTGTCGTTCGGCATGCTGCTGCTGCTGGTGGTGGTGATGCTGGCCGTGGTGGGGGCGATCGTATTCATCGAGCGCGCCCAGCGGCGCCTGCTGATCCAGCATCCCAAGCGGCAGGTCGGCAACCGCATGTTCCAGAGCGAGGCCTCGCACCTGCCGCTCAAGCTCAACGCGTCGGGCGTGATTCCGCCGATCTTCGCCTCCTCCCTGCTGCTGCTGCCCGGCGCGGCGACCGCGTTCATGCAGAACACCGGCTCCGAATGGGAGTGGCTGCGGGCCACGGTCGCGGCGGTTGGCCATGGGCAGCCCCTGTGGTTTGCGCTCTACGTGGCGCTGATCGTGTTCTTCGCCTTCTTCTACACCTCGATCGTGCTCAACCCGCAGGAGACGGCCGACAACCTGCGCATGCACGGCGGCTTCCTGCCGGGCATCAGGCCCGGCGCC
>DATBKR010000689.1:0-11837 GCA_036555805.1 Hyphomicrobiaceae bacterium
GTTGCCGGTGAACCGGAAGCGGGAGTTGGCGATGGCGTTGTCCACCGAATAGAGGTCCGCCTGGAAGCCGTCGTCCCAGTAGAGCAGCGACCGGTTCACCTGGCCGCTGATGGTGAGGGAGACGCGCCGGTTGCCCTTGCGTACGGTGGTGGCTTCGAGCTCGGCGACGCGCTCTTCCAGGTCGGCGCAGCAGTTCCCGCCGAGATCGGCCGACTGGGCCACGCCCCCGCTCAGCAGCACGCCGGCCAACGCGGCAACTGCTGCAATCGCCCCCTGACTCGCCGCTCTTGTCGTTCCCCCGTTCATGCTTTCTCTCCACCTAAGAATGTTGTGCTGCCCGAGCGAAGCCGCGGTTGCACGCGATGACGCTCTCGTGTGGGAATCGCGGCGCGTGCGAGCGCACGACGCCGGGAACCGACGCGAAACCGCGCGGATGCGAAACCACTGACGCTGGACGTGGGACGCCGACGTGCGACGCGGACGTGCGACGCGTACTTGGACGCGAAGACAGGGCCGAGCCGGTGTTTGCGCCCGGCCACGCAGGCTGCGCGACGCGTTAGCCCCTGCTCGATCGTCTCAAACTCCGGCGCGGACAGCGAGCAGGACCGGAAAACGACTCCATTGCCGTTGGGCAAGCATTACTAAAACGAAACCGCGCCTGCCAATGGAAGCGGAGAAACTTCCTGGATTGATTTCTTTTTTGTTGCGCTGGCGCAACGAAGAATATCTAAGTTGTCAATATTTCCATTTATCATGCCGGTATCGCAATGTATTATGGTGGAATATGGACTCCGATTTTCGGAATGAGTGTGCGATATGGGAGATGAAATGATGTTGGGCAAATTCTGATATCATAACTATGATAGATTGAGATGTAATATCGGACTGGCGGAAGCTCATTCCTGCCGCCAAGCCGGCCGCCACGACGCCCGCGATGGCGGGGGCGCTTCTACGGGAAGGAGAAGGGAAGAAACCAGCCCGGGAACCCGGAGGAGCCGCCGTTCCGGCGTTGCGTTGCGCGGTATCGCTCGCGGCCGTGCGTATTGGCGGTGCGCCCCGATGCCCACCTCGGGCTGTAGTTATAGGCCGCGGCGCGTGCCCGCCGCGGATGCGCCGGCGTTTCGACCTGCGGCTGCCGCGCGTGGCCGGACGCCGGCCCAGCCAGGGACATGCGCCCCTCAGCCGGGGGCGGCGACAGCGCGGCTGTATCGGCCGGCGTCGTGTGGCGGCCGGCCACCGGCGGCGCCTTGGCGCGCTCGGCATGCGCTGGCGAGGTTGTCGGCGCGCGCAGCTTGCCCGCGACGGCCACCAGCGCTTGGGGCAGACAGCGGCCGTCAGCGGCCTTGCCCTGGCCGGCGGGGCAGGCCGCGCTGCAGGCGCCCGGCGCCTGGCTCTGGGCCGTGGCCAGCAGCACCGGGTCGGGCTGGTCGGTCGGCAGGCTGGCATTGATCCGCTCGGTGAGGGTCCTCATGGCCTCGCGCGCCGAGGCGGTCCAGGCGCCGTTCACGTCGCCGCGGTAGCAGCCGATGCGCTTCAACTCGCGCTGGATTTCCCGCGCCAGCGCCGGCCGGTCCAGCGGCGCGCCGCCGGGGTCGCTGCTGGCGCCCACGGGCACCCTCGGCGGCGTCTCGTCCAATGGCACGGCCTGGGACGCGCTCGGCAGCGGCCGGCGCACGACGGTGGGTGGCTGGAACAGTGCTGCCGGGGGCGGGCCCTTCGCGTCCTGCGAGCGGATCTCCTGCGGCGCTGGCGGGGCGGCGGCAGCCTGGGGCCGGTGCGACGGCTCCGCGGGCGCGGCAGCAGGGGCCGCTGCAACAGGCGCCGGAGACGCCTTGGGCGGCTGCAGCGCACCTGGAGGTGCGCCGAGCGCGCCCGGTGCGGCCTCTGCCGGCTTGGCGCCGCCGGTCGCTTCGGCAGTTGCCAGCTGCGCGCCGGCGTCGTTTCGGGGGGACGAGGCGAGTGTGTAGCCGGCAAGGGCGATGCCCGCGACGATCAGAACGCTGCCACTCAGCCTGCCCATCGCGCAAACTCCGCCGCGCTCGACACCGGCCCGGAGCACGCAGGGCGTGCGCCTGTTAACTTGGTGTGCACAGTCGCCATGCTACCATCGCGTGCGCCGTCGGCCACGGGCGAATCCGGACCTTTGCCCCGGTTTTAGCGTTAGGCTTACCCTGCGCGCCGAGGCCTCGCCGGTGCCGCTGCGCCCCTCTTGCCGCCCCCAATGCCGACACTCGCCGAGGGATGTCTCTCCCATCGCATGCGCACGCCGAAGGGTGGGCTGGACACCGCTCGCTGCGCGGGACTGCTCCCAACCGTTGTGATACGGGGCGAGCGCGATAGCGCGAGACCCGGCGCACAGGATCGTAAGCTCCGCGTCAGCCCCCGTGGCGCTGGGTCCCGGATATGCTTCGCGCAAATCTGGGATGACAGCCTTGACTCATCCGTAAGTCGTAGCTTACTGTTAGCTATGACTTACGGAGATGCCCTCGCTGTCCTGGCCGACCCGACGCGCCGCGCGGTGTTCGAGAGGCTGCGGGCGGGTCCGCTCGCCGTATACGCACTCGCCGCCGGCCTGCCGGTCTCGCGCCCGGCGGTGTCGCAGCACCTGAAGGTCCTGAAGGAGGCCGGCCTGGTGCAGGAACGCAGCGAGGGCGTGCGCCGCATCTATTCGGTGCGGCGCGAGGGCCTCCAGGACCTGCGCGACTGGCTCGACAGCTTCTGGGACGACGCGCTGGCGGCCTTCCAGGCGGAGGCCGAGAAGCCCGAGAAACCCGATCGACCCAAAGGAGGTGAGGAATGACCGCGACTGCCGCCATCGCACCGGTGCGCAAGAAGGTGCGCGTGAAGGCGCCCGTCGGGCGTGCCTTCGAGGTGTTCACCAGCGGCCTCACGCGCTGGTGGCCGCACAACCACGGCGTCGGCAAGAAGCCGATCAAGATGGTCCTGATGGAACCGCGCCTGGGCGGTCGCTGGCTGGAGATCGCCGAGGACGGCACCGAGACCAGTGTCGCCACCATCATCCGCTGGGAGCCGCCGCACCGCCTCGTCCTGCTGTGGCAGATCAACGCCCAGTGGAAGCCGGACCTCGCCATGAAGTCTGAGGTGGACGTGCGCTTCGTCGCCGACGGGCCGGACGCCACGGTGGTCGAGCTTGTGCACCACAAATTCGAGACCATGGGCGCGGAGGCCGGTGCCTCGATGCGTAAGGACGTAGACCGCGGCTGGCCGGGCCTCATGGAGCGCTTCGCGCAGGAAGCCGACCGGGAGAGCAAGGGAAAGGAAAGGATAGCACCATGAACGAATTCATCGTCCACGGACATCCGGGCAGCCCCTATCTGCGCAGCGTACGGCTGGGGCTCGAGGAGAAGGGCATGCCCTACCGCATGCAACGCATGGGCGCCGGCGAGGGGCGCGGCGAGGCCCATCGCAAGCTGCACCCGTTCGGGCGCATCCCGGTCGTGGATCACGGCGGCTACCGGTTGTACGAGACGCAGGCGATCCTGCGCTACGTCGATGCCCAGGTGCAAGAACCGGCGCTCCAGCCGCAGAGCCCCGACGCCATCGGTCGGATGAACCAGATCATCGGCGTCAACGACTGCTATCTGTTCCCGCAGGTCGCGCGCATCATCGTGTTCCATCGCATCGTCGGGCCCACCCTGCTGGGGACCAGGCCCGACGAAGCGGCTATCGCCGCGGCGGTGCCCGATGCCAGGGTGTGCCTCGGCGAGCTCAACCGCCTTCTGGGCAACCAGTCCTTCATGGCCGGCGATCGGCTGTCGCTCGCCGATCTGATGCTGGCGCCGCAGCTCTACTATCTCGCTGCCACGCCCGAAGGCGGGGCGATCCTCAAGGACACGGCGCTGCTGGCGTGGCTCGGCCGCATGAACGCCCGCGCCAGCATGCAGGCAACGGAGCCCCCGGAGGAGCTGCGCAAGGCCGCGTGAACCTTCGGCAGTCCACGCCGCAGCCGGCCCGCGTCGCTGATAAGGATCAGACGACAGAGGAAGTATGCCCCCCACCGCGGGCTGTCTGGCGGCCGGGGGAATGCCGTTAACGGCTCCTTAACGTTTCTTAGGGTTAATCATGGAACGTAGGAGGCGTGAGGTGTGCCGATGCCCGGTCGTAGGCGTACATCAGCTGCTCGGATGCTCGCTCCGCCTCTTCGGGGGCTCGGCATTGCCGCGTTGGTGGCGGCGGCGGGCTGCAGCTCGGACGTGACGCGCTTCAATCTGCTTGGCGGCGACTTCATGGGCTGGGGGGCGGCGTCATCCCCTGCCGCGAGCCCGGCCGGCTACACGCCCGCCGACCGCGGCTATGTGCCCCCCGACCACGGCTATGCGCGCACGGATCGCTACGGCAGTGGCGGCCTGCAGGAGACGGCCCTGCCGCCCGTGCCCGCAGGCCAGGGTGACTACCGCCCGCCCGGGCGCGATTATGCCTCCGCCGCGCCCTCTGCGCCCGCGCGCGCCGAGCCGCTGGCGCGGGCACCGGACCGCGCCCCGCCGCCCTGGACCGACCGGTCGCCGCCGCCGTGGACGGACAAAGACCCGTTCCCCTGGCCGGACAGCGCCACCGAAAAGCAGCGACATGCGCCGGCCGCGCAGCAATCCGCGCCGTGGCAGGGGCGCCACGTGATGCAGAGCGGCGAGTCGCTCTACGCCATCGCCCAGCGCTACAAGGTGAGCGTGGACGAGCTGAAGCACGTCAACGGCATCACGGATTCGACCAAGGTCTGGGCCGGCAAGGTGCTGGCGGTGCCGGAGCGCGTCGGCGGCGTGCACGCGTCTGCGGCTCCCGCCGCGCCTGCCGTGCCGCGCGTGGTGCAGGTGGCGCCGCGCGTTGTCGCCGCGCCGCCGGCGGGGCCCGCGGCCACTCAGGAGCCGGCGCCGAGGACGGCCGCCAGGCAGAGCGGCACCATGACCGATGCGTCGCCTGCGCTCGCGAGCGCCGCTGGCAAGTTCCGCTGGCCGGCGCGCGGCAAGATCCTGGTCGGCTTCGGCGCTCAGGAGCCCGACGGCACCAGGAGCGAGGGCATCAACTTGGCCGTGCCGATGGGCACCGACATCCACGCTGCCGAGTCCGGGCGCGTCCACTACGTGGGCGACGGGCTCAAGGGCTACGGCAACCTCATTCTGATCCGCCATCCCAACGGCTGGGTCAGCACCTACGCGCACGTCGACAAGGCGCTGGTGAAGGCCGGCGACGAGGTGAAGCGCGGCCAGGTGATCGGCAAGGCCGGCATGTCCGGGCCGGTCGCCCAGCCGCAGCTGCGCTTCGAACTGCGCAAAGGCTCACAGCCGGTGGACCCGCTGCCGTTGCTGGCGAATTGAGGCGCGGATCCCCTCTCCCCGCTTGCGGGGAGAGGGTAAGGGGCAGCGGCACATTCCGGGGACAGAGCTTGTCCCTGCCCCTCACCCCGGCCCTCTCCCCGCGCTGATGGAGCGCGCGGCGGGGGTTGGCGAGGCGCGGGGAGAGGGAGACCGCGTACCTCATTCCCGCTTCAACTTGTGGCCGAGTCGGCCTGCGAGGTCCTGGATGAACTGCCAGGCGACGCGGCCGGAGCGGGATCCGCGGGTGATCGACCACTCCAGCGCCTCGCGCACCAGCTCGTCGTGGGCCATCTTGAGCCTGTGGTGCGCGGCGTAGCTCTGCACCATCTCCAGGTACTCGTCCTGGGTGGCGTTGTGGAAACCGAGCCAGAGGCCGAAGCGGTCCGACAGCGACACCTTCTCCTCCACCGCCTCGGACGGGTTGATGGCGGTGGAGCGCTCGTTCTCCATCATGTCGCGCGGCATCAGGTGGCGGCGGTTGGACGTGGCGTAGAACACCACGTTCTCCGGGCGGCCCTCGATGCCGCCCTCGAGCACCGCCTTCAGCGACTTGTAGGAGGTGTCGTCGCGATCGAAGGAGAGATCGTCACAGAACACGATGAAGCGGTCGGGCGAAGCGCGCAGGTGCGCCAGGCACAGCGGCAGCGCATCGATGTCCTCGCGGTGGATCTCCACGAGCTTGAGGTCGGGGCTGCGCTTGTTGGACGATTTGGCGAGTTCGCGGCGCACCTCGGCATGGGCGGCCTTGACCAGCGACGACTTGCCCATGCCGCGCGCGCCCCAGAGCAGCGCGTTGTTGGCGGGCAGCCCCGTGGCGAAACGGCGCGTGTTGTCGAGGAGTTGCCCGCTCGCCCGGTTGATGCCCTTGAGCAGGTCGAGGGGCTGACGATTGACCTCCGGCACCGGCAGGAACGCTGGCGGGCTCGACTGCCAGACGAAAGCCTCCGCGACCGAGAAGTCGAAGGCCGGCTCCGGCCGCGGGGCCATCCGTTCCAGAGCTGCGGCCAGGCGTTCGAGGGTCGCCAGGATGGCCTTATCGTCGGTCATGGGGGCTCGGCGTCTTTACGATGTCCGGGCGGAAGCCCGTCCAGGCCGCGTTCTATAGACGAGCCGGACCGTAGCGTCACGGGTGGGAGCGTCGCGGTTGCAAACTGAGGCTGCGGCACTATAGTCCCGGCCAAATTTGGGCCCTGATTGACCCCGGGGCCTGCAGCCGCCGGCCGCTTGCGGGGCCCGCTCCGATCCCCGAGTTCGAGGACACCATCGCGATGTTCATTTCACCGGCCTTTGCGCAGTCTCCCGCCGGCGGCATGGGCGACCTCTTCAATCTGATCGTGCCGATGCTGGCGGTTTTCGTGATCTTCTACTTCTTCATGATCCGGCCGCAGCAGCAGCGCATGAAGCAGCACCGCGCGACGATCGAGGCGATCCGTCGCGGCGACACGGTGGTCACCTCGGGCGGCATCGTCGGCAAGGTTACCCGCGTGAAGGACGATGGCGAGATCGAGGTCGAGATCGCCGAGAACACGCGCGTGCGGGTGATCAAGAGCACGGTGACCGAGGTGCGCGTGAAGGGCGAGCCGGCCAAGGAGGCCGCCTGAGGCGGGCGCGGCTTACGCCGGGCTCGAACGGGCGCACTTGCATGCGACGGCTATTTCACCGGCGCCCGCCGGGATCGGCTTCCGGGCGTATCGGTCGTATCCGCGTCGGCGGTCTGGCACCGGCGTCGGCCTTGGACTCGGCCGGGCTTTCGAGCTTGCTCAGGTATCGTTCGTAGGCGTCCGGGCCCGCGTCGGGCACCGGGTCCTCCATGGCGTGGGCCGTGATCTCCAGCTCGCCGTTGAGACCCTGCACGAGTGTGGCGATGGTTCTGAGCGTCCAATTGCCAGGACCGTTCAATGTGCGCGATACCCAGCCCTCGTCGCGGCCGATTGCCTTGGCCAATTCGGATTGCGTCATCCCCTCGGCCTGACGTCTGCGCCACAGGGCGTGCACCGCGTCGAAAGCGAGGTCTCTTGCTCGCCCAATTCCGTAGTTCACGGAATCTCGTGGGCTCATCGGAGGGGGGCTATAGCTCGAAGTCATCGCAGTTCTCCGTGATGTAGGCGCGCGCATGGGTGGCCGTGAACGGCATCGTTGCTGGAAAAAGCTGCTGCCAGGTCCGCTCGCAGTCCTTCATGGCGGCGAGCCACCCCAATGAGCTTCGCTTGCCGAGCATGTCGCGCGTTCGCATGGACGTTGCAACGAACTATCCGGCCCGGCAAAGCGCCCGAAGACACGCCAGTGAACTGTTGGCTCCGTGATCCGTATTTCCCATATTTCCGGGGGCGGCGGAGAGAGACGGCACATGAAGCCGCATCTCAGTCGCCCAACGATCTCGCGTCCATACACGCGTCCGCCGCTCACCCATTTTGTCATCGCCGTCTCGATCCACCCTCGGCCGCCCAAGATGCCGACCGCCGAGTGCGGATCTCGCAGCTGCTGCATAGCAGGTCGCGTCAAGAGCAGCCGTCTTCGGGAGAGCTGTCTCATCTGCGGCCGGTAGAGGACCAGCACGCCCGACGCTACGTGCGCAGAGATTTCATCGTCTATTGACATATAAGTCAACTCACGAATTCTTGCCGAATCATCGTTATTGTGCCATAAACAGAGAAATCATAGGCATAAAAGTGATATTATCTGCGAAAGAGGGCGACAGATTGACGGCGCCTGGGCATCGAGCGGATGACAGCCCGCAGGAGAGCGCCCCTTTCGATGAGCACGCCCCACTTTCCCAGCCTTGCCCCGATCGACGCCTACGGCAACGGCGGCTTCCGGTTTGCGGGCATGAGCCACCGCGGCTCGATCCTGTGCCTGCCGAGCGGCATCTATGCCTGGGAACCTGCCGATCCGCTGGATCAGGCCTCCCTGGCGCCGGCGCTGGCCGAGAACGACGCCATGCGGCTGCTGATCCTGGGTACGGGACAGCGGCAGGTCTTCCCCGCGCCGGCCCTTCGCCGCGCGTTCGCCGAGGCTGGCGTGGCGCTGGAGCCCATGGATACGGGCGCCGCATGCCGCACCTACAACGTGCTGCTGGCCGAGGGCCGGCCGGTGGGCGCGGCCTTGATCGCCGTGGACTGACGGTGGCCGACGAGCAGGAGGACGAGAGCGGCGGTGCCGCGACGGAGGGCGGTGCCGATATCGCGGACATTGCCCGCGCCGGCGAGCCCGACCGCTACCTCGCCGCGCTGCTGACGCCCGCGCCCCAGCGCCAGGCACTGCTGGCCCTGGCGGCCTTCGCCACGGAACTTGCGCGCATTCCCCGCCGGGCCGTGCGCGAGCCCTTCATGGGCGAGGTCCGTCTGCAGTGGTGGCGCGACGCCCTCGCCCGGCCCGAGGCTGAGAGCGCCGGCCACGCGGTGGCGGACGGCGTGCGCCGCGCGGCGCGCCGCCACGGCCTGCCGGCGGCGTTGCTGGGCGGGATGATCGATGCGCGTGGAGCAGAGCTGCTCGCGGCGCCCTTCCATGACGATGCTGCGCTGTACGATTTCCTACAGCGGAGCGAAGGCGCCCACTTCGCCCTGGCGTGCCGGGTCACGGGCTTCGGCGTGCGCCCGGACGTCGAGGCCGCCAGCGCCACCGCGGGGCGCGCCTACGGCCTGGCGCGGCTGCTCCTGGGCCTGCCTCGCAGCTTGGCGCTGGGGCGCGTGCCTCTGGCGCATACCCGGATCGCAGCGGCTGGGCTGACGGCGCAGGACCTGCTCGCCGGGGCGGGCGGCGACAAGGCCGAGGCGCTCGTGCGGGCCTACATTGCCCAGATTCGCGGCAGTCTCGCCGAAGCGCGCGGGCTCGCGCGCGCCCTGCCGCGGCCGGCGCGCACCGCCTTCCTTCCTTTGGCCTTGGTCGGGTCCTATGTGCGCGTGCTGGAGCGCCAGGGCAGCGAGGCACTGCGCGCCGCGCCGGAAATCGTACCGCTGACCCGTGTCTGGAAGGTTGGCATGGCGCACCTTCTCGGCCGCCCGTGACGACACGGCGGGGGCCGGCGACCAAGAGGGGGACCGATGCGAGGGAATGTCTGGCTGGGTGTCTGCCTGGGGCTCATCCTGACGGCTGCCGCGAGCGGCGCGGCCTCGGCGGAGCCGGAGATCGTCTGGCAGGTGGACAACCCGTTCCGCTTCTTCCTCGACCGCGCGGACACCGAGGTGCACCGCGCCACCTGGGCCAGCCTGACGCCGGAGCAGGCGGTGAACCCCATCCTGTCCGAGGAGGACCTGCTGTCGGAGCGCCACCCGGACGGGTGGAGCGCCACCATGTACGACAAGACCTGCTGGGACCCGAAGCACAACCGCTACGCCTGTCCGGAGCGCAGCGACTATCTGAACCCGAAGAGCCACCTGGTGCGCGCGAGCCTGAAGGGCCTCGAGGACGCGACAACGGTGGACTGCACCTGGCTCACGGCGCCGGCGGGGCGCGGCGGGCGCGGCGCGGCGGTGACGCTGCCGTGCGACACCGAGGTGAAGCTCGAGATTCCCTATCCGGCCGGGGCGTGGATCAAGGTCGAGATCGGCGGCCGGCAGGTGGCGGAGATCATGGCCCGCGTCAGCGACGTGTTCATCGTCGGCATGGGCGACAGCTTCGCCGCGGGCGAGGGCAACCCGGACGTGCCCGTGCGGCTGTCGCCGACGCGCAGCGTGGACTATGACGACGGCGGCGGCAACGAGGGGAAGGGCGCCCTGCGCGGCTATCCGGCGCGCGTGGGCAGCTGGCGGGCCATCGGCGACAAGGACTTCATCGAGGAGAACGCGCGCTGGCTGGACCAGGCCTGCCACCGCTCGCTCTATTCGCACCAGCTGCGCGTGGCGCTGCAGCTCGCCATCGAGGACCCGCATCGCGCGGTGACATACGTGGGCGTGGCGTGCTCGGGCGCGGAGACCGTCTCAGGTCTGTTCCTGCGCTACAGGGGCAACGAGTGGGTGCCCAATCCGCCGGAATTCTCGCAGATCTCGGCGGTGGCGGACGCCCAGTGCGGCGGGCGGGCGCGCGACCACGAGCTGCCCGAGGCCTACCACATGAAGGGGCGCATCCCGGAGCTGAAGGGTGGCTTGGTGCTCCGGAAGTGCGACGCCGACGTGGCGCGCAGGATCGACCTCTTGCTGCTCTCCATCGGCGGCAACGACATCGGCTTTGCCAGGCTGGTGGCCAACGCCGTGCTGGCCGACGGCTCCATGCTGCGCAAGCTGGGGGGCTGGTTCGGGCAGGTGTACGGTTTCGCCGAGGCCGGCAAGCATCTCGACCTGCTCGACGACCGCCTCAAGGCCGTGAACCGCGCGGTCCATTGGCTGCTGCACATCCCCTGGCCGGAATCCGACCGGGTGATCTTCACGGGCTATCCGCCCATGGCCCTGCTCGACGACAGCTCGCCGTGCCCGGACGGCAACATCGGCATGAACGTGCTGCCCGACTTCTTCCTGAGCGAGAGCAAGGCGCGCGAGGGCAACACGGCGGCCGAGCGCCTGTACGCCACCATGCAGGACGCGGCGCGCCAGCACGGCTGGACGTTCGTGGACAGCCACCGCGCCGCCTTCCGCGGGCGCGGCATCTGCACGGTGCGCACGGACGAGCCGGCGACGCTCGCCGACGAGATGCGGCTGCCGCGCCTTGTGGATGGCGAATGGACACCCTACAACCCTTCCGAATGGCGCGCCTACGCGCCGCGCAAGCGCTGGTTCCGCACGCCCAACGACGCCTTCATGACGGGCAACTTCCACGTGCCGCAATCGCTGCTTATGAAGGTGCTCAAGTCGCAGAAGCTCAACTGGGTGCAGCCGCTGCTGGCGAGCGTCTACTCGGGCGCCTTCCATCCAACTGCGGAGGGGCAGGCGGCGATCGCCGACGCGGTGGTGGAGAAGGCGCGCGCCATCCTCGCCAAGTACGAGGCCATGCACCGGCGGGATGTGGCACCCAGCGAGGTGGCGCCCAGGGACCTGGGGTTGGCGCAGTAGGGGTTGGCGCGCACGAACGCGCCATTGCTGCTACTTGACTGGGTGGCCACCGGCAGCATGCTTTGGGGAGACCCGAGCGTGGTGCAATCGTACTGCCGCGCGATTGGCGCTCACGCGGTACGCGAATGCGGCGTTAACCATGATGGTGTATCGGAGGCGCCGCCGCTCCCTCCGTTGCGCTCCCCGCCCAGGCGCCGATAGACTCCCCGCGCATGTACGACTGCAAGAAGTGCCCTGGCTACTGCTGCTCCTATCCGCTGATCGCGCTCAGCAAGCGCGACGTGGAGCGGCTGGCCAAGCACTTCGGCCTGAGCTTCGATGAGGCCAAGGCCAAGTTCACGGTGGAGCGCTGGCGCCACAAGTACTCCATGCGCCGCAAGAAGGACAAGCACTTCGGCCGCATCTGCCGCTTCTTCGACACCGAGAAGCGGCGCTGCACCGTCTACGCGGCGCGCCCGGCGACATGCCGCAGCTATCCGGGCGACGGGCGCTGCGGCTACTACGACTTCCTGATGTTCGAGCGCCG
>DATBKR010000690.1:0-2687 GCA_036555805.1 Hyphomicrobiaceae bacterium
CTGGCTGGGGCGTGCGCACTGGGGTAACGGCTACATCACCGAGGCGGCACGTGGCCTCCTGGCCTGCGCCTTTGCTGCCGGCGCCGGCGATACCGTCTATTCCGGTGCGTTCGCCGATAACGCCGCCTCCCTGCGCGTCCAGGAGAAGCTGGGCTTTGTCCGGGACGGCGAGACGCTATTATACGCCAGGCCGCGCGGCCGGGAATTTCCTCACGTCAACACCAAGCTGGTCAGGTCCGCGCTCCGGACGGCAGCCCCATGAAGTTCCTGGACCAGGCCAAGATCTACATCGCGTCCGGCGCGGGCGGGGCGGGCTGCGTCTCGTTCCGGCGCGAGAAGTTCATCGAGTTCGGCGGCCCCGACGGCGGCGACGGCGGCAAGGGCGGCGACGTGTGGGTGGAGGGCGTCGCCAACCTCAACACGCTCATCGACTATCGGTACCGCCAGCATTTCAACGCGCAGGCCGGCCAGGCCGGCATGGGCCGCAACCGCGCCGGCGCGAATGGGGAAGACCTGGTGATCGCCGTGCCGCCGGGCACGGAGGTGCTGGCCGAGGACCAGGAGACGCTGCTGGCTGAGGTGATGAAGCCCGGCGAGCGCGTGCGCCTGGCCAAGGGCGGCAACGGCGGCTTCGGCAACGCCCACTTCAAGTCGTCCACCAACCGCGCCCCGCGCCACGCCAACCCCGGCCAGCCCGGCGAGGAGCTGACCGTCTGGCTGCGCCTCAAGCTGATCGCCGATGCGGGCTTGGTCGGCCTGCCGAACGCCGGCAAGTCTACCTTCCTGGCCACCGTCAGCGCCGCCAAGCCCAAGATTGCCGACTACCCCTTCAGCACGCTGCATCCCAACCTCGGCGTGGTGCGGGCGGGCGAGGTGGATTTCGTGCTCGCCGACATCCCCGGCCTGATCGGGGGCGCCCACGAGGGCGCCGGCCTCGGCACGCGCTTCCTGGGCCACGTGGAGCGCTGCCGGGTGCTCCTGCACCTGGTCGATGCCACCGCCGACGATATCGCCGGCGCCTACCGCACCGTGCGCGCGGAGCTGAAAGCCTACGGCGCCGGGCTCGCCCGCAAGAAGGAGATCGTGGCGCTGTCCAAGTGCGACGCCCTCGACGAGGCCGCCATCGCCGCCAAGGCGGAGGAGCTGAAGGCCGCCGCGCGCAAAAGGCCGCTCGTCCTCTCCGCCGTATCCGGCCGCGGCGTGAATGAGGCGCTGACCGCCCTGGCGCGCGCCATCGGCAAAAGCCGCAGCGCCGAGCGCGCCGCCGCCGATCAGGGCGAGGAGCGCCAGCCCTGGCGGCCGTAGCTTGCAGCGGCGGCAGCCGTAGGGCCGGTCGGAGCGGCCATCGAGTTCGGAGGGCTGTGGAATTGCTCGGCCAGCCCGTCTAGGCTCTGAAGCGCGGTCGACGACCATGTGGCGACCGCAACTGGCATGAGGGGAGAAGCGCCATGGATCTGGCGAACCGTTACGTATTCCTTGGGCTCATCTGGCTCATTGCGGGCATGATCGAGGGCTTCTGGATGGGTGCCTCCGGCAAGATGGAGTACATGACGCTCCATATCATCATGGTGCTCGTCGGCGGTGTGCTCGGCATCGTGTTCGGTACCCTGCTGCGCGGCTGGCCGAAAGTCGGCGCCGGCGGCTTGGCCAAGGCGCAATTCGTCATCTGGAACGTCGGCGTCCTCGGTCAGGCCGGCGGCGCAACTACGCGAGCCTGGGGCTGGGGCGATGGTCCCCTGGCAATCGCATCCGTGCTGGTCCTCCTCGTCCCCGTCATGATGCTGGTGATGTTCTGCCGCCATGGGTCCGCCGAGGCTCGTTGAGCCGAGGACCTTTCCGGTGCCGGCCGGGAAGCTGCCGGGTTGGTCGGGGAGGGAGTAGACGATCGTTGCGTCTGCGCTTTCGCCGACCGCGCCGCGGGCCGTCTCGGCAGTGTTGGGCGAGTGCATGCAGCGGTCAGACCATCTTGCCCAGGACCGCGCCGATCTCCGCCTGCGAGAAGGCCCGCAGCGTCTGGGTGCGGACGTTGCCTCGCGCCGCGAGGCTGTAAACGAGCGCCGATGCGGCCGCATCGTCCGGGGCGTCGCAGACGGCAACGAAATCGTACTGGCCGAGCGTCCAGTAGACATCCTTGACCGTCGCGCCGATCTTCTTCGCCGTCTGCTGGAACGCTTCCGCCCGCTTGGCGGTGTCCTTGACGCTGCGGATGCCCTGGTCCGTGAAGCGGCCGAGCACGACGAATGTGGCCATATCCTTTCCTCCGTATTGCTAGCCCTCCGTCCAGCCGTTGTTTTCTCCAATCCGCCGACTACCCATGGTGAGTGGTGAGATGGTGAGTGGTGAGATTTGGGACGTGCCCGTGACACCCTGTGGGTTCAAATCGTGAGATAGTGAACCCAGACGTTGCCGCCAGCTCCACCGCTGCACTCGCCATCTCACCACTCACCATCTCACCCAGCGTTAGACGTCGTAGTAGAGGTGGAACTCGTAGGGGTGCGGGCGCAGCGCGACCGCGTCCACCTCCTTCTCCCGCTTGTAGGCGAGCCAGGTCTCGATCACGTCCCTGGTGAACACGCCGCCCTCGAGCAGGAAGCCGTGGTCCGCCTCCAGCGCATCGAGGGCCTCGCCCAGCGAGCCCGGCGTCGCGCGCACGCCCTTCGCCTCCTCCGGCGGCAGGTCGTAGAGGT
>DATBKR010000691.1:0-3267 GCA_036555805.1 Hyphomicrobiaceae bacterium
GGCACCACCGTCATCACGTACATGGCCACCACGGTGTCGAACGCGCTGTCGGGGAACTTGAGGTCGCCCGCGTCCATCTCGTGGAGGCCGGCGACGTTGCGGAGCCCCTCGGCGGCCACCCGCTCGCGCGCCTTCTCCAGCATCTCCGGCGACAGGTCGATGCCGACGATCTGAAGGTCGCGCCGGTAGGACGGCAGCGACAGGCCGGTGCCGACGCCCACCTCCAGCACCCGGCCGCTCGTGCGGTTGATGATCTCGACGGCGTGCTTGCGCCCCTCCGCCGCCACCAGCCCGAACGTATTGTCGTAGACCGGGGCCCAGCGCCGATAAGCGCTCCTGACCGCGGCCTCGTCCATGGACGGCGAACGCATCACCGTTCTGCGCTCACGCTTCGTCGCCCGAGGACTGGACGCCATCGCCATCTCCCTTCCCATGCCTTCCCACTTCACCCGCAGGGCGGATTGGGGCGAAGCCCGTAATCCGCCAATACCGCAGCGAAACGGCGGGTTACGGCCTGCGGCCTAACCCGCCCTACGACCCTACCAGCTCCCCGCCCGCACGGGCCGGCGACACGTCGCCCGCCGCGGCGGCGCTCTCGATCCAGCCGCCGCCAAGCACCCGCGACCGCGGCCCCGCGTCGGCGTAGAACACGCATGCCTGGCCCGGGGCGACGCCGTACTCGCCGGCGCCGAGCCGCACGCACACCCGGCCGCCGTCACGATACACGCGGGCCGGCTGCAGCGGGGCCGTGGAACGGATGCGCACCGCGACGTCCTGACCCGCGGCGGGGAGCGGGCCGTCGCCCAGCCAGTTCACGTCCCGCAGCGCGAGGCTGCGCATGAGGAGGCTCTCGCGCGGGCCCACCACCACCTCGCGCTTGGCCGCATCGAGGCGCACCACGTAGAGCGGCGCGGGGCCCGATACGCCGAGGCCGTGGCGCTGGCCGACGGTGTAGTTGATGATGCCCCGGTGGCGGCCCAGCACGCGGCCGTCCACGTGGACGATGGCGCCGGGCCCGGCGGCGCCGGGGCGCAGGCGCTCGACCACGCCGGTGTAGCGCCCCTGGGGCACGAAGCAGATGTCCTGGCTGTCGGGCTTGTCGGCCACGGGCAGATCGAGCCGGCGGGCCAGAGCCCGCACCTCGCTCTTGGGCAGGCCGCCCAGCGGGAACGTCAGCCGGGCGAGCTGCGCGGGCGTGGTGGCGAACAGGAAATAGCTCTGGTCGCGCTCGGCATCGTGCGCGCGATAGAGCTCGGGGCCCGCCGGCCCCTCGCGGCGCTCGATGTAGTGGCCCGTCGCCAGCAGGTCGGCGCCCAGCTCCAGGGCGGTGTCGAGCAGGTCGCTGAACTTGATCTTCTGGTTGCAGGCGACACACGGGACCGGCGTCTCGCCCGACGCATAGCTGTCGGCGAAGGCCTGCATGACGCCGGCTCTGAAGCGGGCCTCGTAGTCGAGCACGTAATGGGGAATGCCGAGCCTGTCGGCCACCCGGCGGGCGTCGTGGATGTCCTGGCCGGCGCAGCAGCTGCCGCGCCGCCCGGCCGCCTGGCCGTGGTCGTAGAGCTGCAGGGTGGCGCCGATGACGTCGTGGCCCTCGCGCTTCAGCAGGGCCGCCACGACCGAGGAATCGACGCCGCCCGACATGGCGACGACGATGCGGGCGACGCCGATGCGGCCTCCTGTCGTTGCGGCAAGCGGGCGGGTTGGCGGGTTGGGAGGCATGGGCGCCCGTCGTTTGGCTTCGCAGCCGCGAGACACGGAAACAGGGACGCGGGACGCCGGCCGTCCCCGTCTGCAACCTCGAATATGGCGGGGTGTGCCGGCGCAATCAAGGCGGTGGCAGCGACACAGCTGCCCGCGCAGGGCTTGCCCCGCCGAGCCCGCCGGCCTTGCCCCCGAGCGCTCCGTCCGCGGGGCCATGGGGACCCGATTAATGGCGGAAAAAGCTCTATTCGGGTCAAAGCCGTCCCGAAAATTTACCAAGGCGGAAGCGGTTAACTATTGCGGCACCTAATACGACGCAATGCTTCTGCAAGTATTTACCTACACCAGTAGGTTGATTTTAATCGCATTCCTCTACCGTTCCGACAGGTCTGACAAGTGTAACGAGCATCATGACCGAGCAACAATACCGGGCGCGAGTCCGCTACGTGATCGGGCCAGACGGAAGCCCGCTGACCATCGCCGATCTTCCGCCCAAGGACACCAAGCGCTGGGTGATCCGTCGCAAAGCGGAGGTGGTGGCGGCCGTGCGCGGCGGGTTGCTGAGCCTCGATGAGGCGTGCGAGCGCTACAAGCTCACCATCGACGAGTTCCTGTCGTGGCAGCGCTCGATCGAGCGCCACGGCCTGCCTGGGCTGCGCGCCACGCGCGTCCAGGACTACCGGGACTGATCGTCCGGCGACGCATCGCCGCGCCGGACCGGGTGGGTCGTGTCCCGCGCCGAACCTCAGTGCTTCTTGGTCTGGCTTGGCGCCTTGGCCGTCTTGGCCGAGGAGGCGGGCGGTGCCGGCGGCGGGAACAGGGCGCGCAGCTGGCAGCCCGTGCCGCCCTTCGCCCAAGTCTCCACATCGCGCGCCATCGCCTGCGCCTTGGGTTGATCGAACCTCAGGGCCGTGGCGACCACGCGCACGCCGGGCGCCTCGCTGTCGAACGAGATGCGGTAGGCGCGCGGGCCGCGCTGATCCCGCAGCGAGACGTCGCGTTCATGGATGACGATCTCGGCGGCCCCGCCCTTGGCCGGCGGCTCCGCCTCGGCACGGTAGACGTAGGTGGCCTTGAGCGGCCCGCCGGCCCCGAACCAGCAGCCGAGCGCCTCGTGGGCTACCTGGGTGAAGACGCCGGTCGGCGTGCCGGGGACCATGAGCGAGGTCTCCTGCGGCCCGGACGGTGCTGCGGCGGCGGCGCGATCCGTCTCCGCCGACGGCGCCGGCAGCAGCGGGAGCGACGGCAGCTTGGGCATGTTGGCGGCCGTGCAGCCCCCCAGCAGACCGCCGAGCAGGCTGGCCAGGACCGGGCCGATCCCGGAGGAGCGGGGCCATCTCGCGACCGCGGCCGTTGTCATCGCTTGCGCTGCCCGGGACGAGCGGGAAGCCGGCTCAGCCGCCGGCGACCGCGCGAGGGTCGCCCTTGTGGTGCACACGGTCGCGCTCCTCGATGGGCTCCAGCCGCTTCAAGGCGAGCGTCGCCTCCTCGTACTCCCGCCTGGCCGCTGCCAGCTTCGCGTTGAGGTCCTCCACCGAGGTGAGGAGATTGGCGCGCCGCTGG
>DATBKR010000692.1:0-6339 GCA_036555805.1 Hyphomicrobiaceae bacterium
CCGCCCAAGGCGACCTTTGTCACGAGGCTTCGGCCCGGCCAGTCACCCAACCGAGCCGCTCGTCAGCTTCCGGACCTATCGACAATTATCCGGGTGGAACCCTCCTCCACTGATGATTCGCGCCTTCAGGGCGCACTGCCAGGAACGGACCCGCCGTGCACTCCTCTCACATCGGTCGGAAGCCGCATCTTGACTCGCCGTGAAAAAACGGCAGTCAGCGTCACCCTCCCCAGTTCCGACACAGACGACAGCGGCTATTCCGTCTTTTGCTAGTACTCGATTGCGATAGTTCTCCCTTCTTGTGCATTGACGATGCATCTTCCAGTTTGAATTGAATCCCCTTCTTCGCGATCTTCCTATGCGCAGACCCGGATTGTCCGCTCGCGATCTGCCTCTGCTCGCCCCAGGCGCGTTGCGACGGCGGGACCGGCGCCGGCCAGGGACGACGCCGGCTCGGCCGTGACGGGCAGCTGCGGCAGCAGCGGCCGGTCGCGCAGCGCCTTCAGGCGGGCGATGTGATCCTCAAATCCGACTGGCTGCGCCCTTCAGACGGGCGTATTATCCGGGATCGTTGGTTTGCAATGTTACCAGGCTTGCAGGGGATCGTCATGCGAATTGCCCTACGCATGTTGATGGCAGTATGCTGGGCCCTCCTCGCCACCGAAGCGGCGTCGGCCCAGGGTACGGCGCAAAGCGAGAAGCGCGCGGCGCTGGTGATCGGCAACTCTGCCTACAAGCACACGCCGGGTCTCGCGAACCCCAAGAACGACATGGCCGACATGGCCGCGGCGCTCAGGAAGCTCGGCTTCGCCGTGCTTGAAGGGCGGGACCTCGACAAGGGTGCCATGGACCGCAAGCTGCGCGATTTCGCGCAGGCGCTCAGCGGCGCCCAGGTCGGCTTGTTCTTCTACGCTGGACACGGTCTGCAGGTCGGCGGCCAGAACTACCTGGTGCCGACCGACGCCGAGCTCGCGAGCGCATCCGCAATTGATTTCGAGTTGGTGCGCCTTGACCTCGTCCAACGCACCATGGAGCGAGAGACGAGCACCAACATCCTCATCATGGACGCCTGCCGCGACAATCCTCTGGCGCGCAATCTCGCCCGTGCCCTCGGGACGCGCTCGTTCCAGATCGGGCGGGGCTTTGCGCCCGTGGAGTCGGGCGAAGGAACCCTGATCGGCTTCTCGACGCAGCCGGGCAATGTGGCACTCGACGGCACGGGGCGGAACTCGCCTTATGCCGCCGCCCTGCTGAAGCATATCGCAACCCCGGGCGATGACCTGCCGACCATCCTGATCAACGTGCGTAACGACGTGATGCAGGTAACCGCGCGCCGACAGGTGCCGTGGGAGCACTCGGCCATGACGGCCAAATTTTACTTCATACCGCCAAAGACGAATGACCAGCGGATCGAGCTGGAGTTCTGGGACTCCGTGAAGGACAGTACGGCACCGGCCGTGCTGCGCACCTATCTCGACCGCTACCCCGACGGGGAGTTCGCGCCGATCGCGCGGGCGCTGATCGAACACTACGAGCGCCAGCTCAAAGCCGAGGTGGCGGCGCGGGAGGAGGCAAGAAGGCGCCAGGAGGAGGACCGCCGGGCGGCGGAAGTGAAGCGCATCGAGGACGAGAGGCGGGCGCGCGAGGCCGCGCTGGCCGAGGAGCGAAGGCGCGCCGAGGATGCCAAGAACGCGGCGGCGGCTAAGCTCGTCGAGGAAAAGCAACGCGCCGAGTGGCTCGCCCGCACGGAGGAGCTGAAGAAGGCCCTGGAGGAGGTGCGCCACGCCAGGGAAGCAGCCAAGACGGCCGAGGATTTGCGATTGCAAGCCGTCAAGGCCGCCGAGGAAGCGGAGAAGGCAGCACGAGAAGCAATTGCCAAGAAACGCGCGGATGACGCGGCTCATCCTGCGAAGATTGAGGCGCTACCGAAACTCGACCAGCCGACGCGGAAAAAAGCACCGTACGATCCATATGACCGCCACCGCAAGATTACTGCCGGGGGCAACGTGACGTGCGGACAAAACGGATGCCAGACCGTCCCCAAAGGCTGCCATGCGGTCCGCGGCACCGGTGGAGGAGGATTGGGCGGCCGGATTTTTTGTCCGTGAGGGCCTCCGAGTAACTCCGCGCGGAGTGTCAGAACCACACGCCGGTCCAGCGGTAGCGGGGGCGCATGGCGACGGGACCGGCGCCGGCCAGGGACGCCATCGGCTCGGCCGTGACGGGCAGCTGCGGCAGCAACGGGCGGTCGCGCAGCGCCTTCAGGCGGGCGATCCGGTCCTCGGTCCTGGGGTGCGAACGCAGCAGCGACGGCTGCGGGATGCGCCGGCCGGGAACAGGCAGGCGCATGTCCTCCCAGAAGTAGCCCTGATAGCGCTCCAGCTTCTGCAGCGCGGAGGCGAGCGCCTCCGGGTCGCCTGTGAGGCTCGCGGCCTCCAGGTCGGCGTCGAACTCGCGCGTGCGCGACAGCGCCAGCTGGATCAGGCTGCCGGCCGTGGGCGCCAGATAGAGCAGCACAAGGCCGATCAGCGGGATCTCGGCATCGCCCAGCAGGAACGCCGGCAGGTTGAAGAGCGCCAGGAACAGCGCCAGGTACGCGAGCGCCTGCGTGAAGCGCGTCATGACGTCGGCGAGCCCCATGATGGCGAGGTCGTTGTTGCGCACGTGGCTGATCTCGTGCGCCAGCACGCCGGCCAGCTCGTTGAGGTTCAGGCGGCGCAGCAGGCCCTCGGTGATGCCGATCACGGCATTGTCGGGCGTGCCGGAGGCGAACGCATTGAGCGTCATGCTCGGGATGATGTAGACGCGTGGGGCAGCGGGCAGCTCGGCGCGGTCGCTGAGCGCATCGACGATGTGCAACAGCCGGCCGCCGGTGCGCGCATCGACGCGGCGCGCGCGGTAGAAGCGCATCATCAGCTCGGGCGGCAGGCGCGGGGCGAAGGCGAAGAGGACGCCCATCGCTACCAGCGCGGCCGCCACGCCCATCCCGCCCCAGATCAGCCACCCGCAGAAGCCGGTGAGCAGGCCGAGCCCGCCCACCAGCAGCAACGAGTGAAGCGTGTTGCGCACCCTGTGCGCGCGCAGCGTCTTGGGGTCGAGGAACGGTGACATCTAGACGGTGACATCTAAGCGGTTGAAGGTGTCTTCGGCCCCCTTTTGCGGCGGCCGTGGGCGCGCTGCCCGCTTAGGATAGAGCGCGGGCGGATGCAAGGCAAAGTCGGCGCGCCAGCGCCGCCGGACCGGGCGTCGCTGCAGGCGCGCCACGTCAGAATTTCTCCGTCACGACCGCTTCGGCGCCGGTGCGCGCCGGCTCGGGTCCGGCCTGCGCCGCCCCCAGGACGGCCTCCGGCGTATCGGCGACGGTGTAGCGCACGTCCATCCCGTCGCGGATGAAGGCCTCGCGGCGCAGGTGGTCGAGGAGCTGGACGAACGGCCCCCAGAATCCCTCGGTGTTGAGCAGCACGATGGGCTTGCTGTGCCGGCCGAGCTGGGCCCAGGTGAGCTGCTCGACCAGTTCCTCCAGCGTGCCGATGCCGCCGGGCAGGGCCACGAACGCGTCGGAACGCTCGAACATCAGCCGCTTGCGCTCGTGCATGTCGGCCACCACGATCAGTTCGGTCACGTCGCGCAGCATGTGCTCGCGCTCGGACAGGAACGAGGGGATGATGCCGGTGACGCGCCCTCCGCCCGCGAGCACCGCTTGCGCGATCTCGCCCATCAGGCCGAGGCCGCCGCCGCCGTAGACCAGGCCGATGCCGGCTCGCGCCATCTGCCGCCCGAGGCTGCGCGCGGCCTGTGCATAGGCCGGATTGCGCCCCGGATTGGACCCGCAGTAGACGCAGATGCTGCGGATCGGCAGTGCCGCCCCCGGCCGCGCCTTCCTGGCGCGTTGCTCGAGCGTCGCACGGCCGGGAGCCTTGTGCTTGTCGAGGGACTTGTTGAGGTGCTGGCCGTTGGCGGTGCGACGACGATCTCCCATTCGGATTCCCTTGCTTGTGGCTTGTTGTGAGGTTGTGGTGCCGTGACGGACGGCGCCCATCTTGCGTGGGCTGCGTGGCGATGGTTTGCCGGCGAGCCATCTTTCGTCTAAGGGATGGCCACATCGTTAACTCTATCGGCGCTCGTCCAGGATAACCCAGAATTCGATGGGAGTGTTGCGGGCCCCCTCATCCCTGACGTCGCGCCGGTCCGCCCTTGCCCTCGCCGCCGGCACAGCCGTTGTCCTCGCGGCATCGCTCGCCGCGACAGCGGGGCCTGACGGCTGCCACCGCGGGCGCTGCCCTGGCGTCCGCGACGGCGGCATGGGATCGCGCATGCACCCCCTGCTGTGGGTGGACTATTCCCGGCGCTCGTTCCAGGGCCTCATGCGCCTGCTGGCCGCGCGCTCGGCCATGGTGCAGAGGCCGGACGAGCCAGGCCCACCGTTACCGCAGCCCAGGCTGGGGGAGCCGGACGGGGGCCCGCCGCCACCCGGATTCGAGCCCGCGCCGGCGCGCTGGCCGGATCGCGACGAGCCCGATGACGGGGAGGATCGCCCCACGCGCCGGCGTGCGGGTGCGGGCAGAAGCTGCCGCGGGGCGGGCGTGGTGGTCGAGGGCGCCGGCTGGTACGTCGTGCAGGGCGGCGACACGCTGTGGCGCATCGCGCTGGCGCATTACGGCAACAGCCGGGCCTGGCGGCGCATCCTCGACGCCAATCGGCCAATCATCCCCGATCCGGGCCGCATCTACGCCTGTCAGCGCCTCTACATCCCGCGCTGGGGAAGGGAGTTGCAGCCGCCCGAGGAGCCCTGGGCCTGGCGCCCTCCCGAGCGCCGCCGCCCGCCGGTCGAACCTGTCCACCTGGGCCCCGACGGCTGCTCCCGCTGCGGCGCCGGCAGCCACCACCCGACCGGCTGGGAGTGGCAGCAGGACGATTGACCGCGCCATGCGCCTCGCAAGGCGCTGCTGTGTCGCGAGGCGCACACCTTCCGCCACGCCCGTGCCATCGACAACGCCCGCGTCCCGGTCTAAGCCAAAGGCATGCAACGTCTCCATCGGCCTTCCGGCCGCGGCGGGCTGGCTGCCGTGACCCCGAGGCTCGCGCCCTCTTCCGAGCAGGTGCGCGTGCTCAGGGCGCTCCGCCCCTACCTGTGGCCGTCGGACCGGCCCGACCTCAAGCTCGCCGTCGCCGTCTCGCTCGTCCTGGTGCTGGTGGCCAAACTCGTCACCGTCGCCATGCCCTTCACCTTCAAGTGGGCGACGGACGCGCTGGTGGCGGCTTCGGGCGGCAGCGTTCCGCAGCGCACGGCGGTGCCATGGCTCATCGCCGCGCCGGTGGCGGCCATCGTGCTCTACGGCGCCGTCCGCGTGGCCATGACGCTGCTCGTACAGGCGCGCGAGGGCATGTTCGCCAAGGTGGCCATGCATGCCGTGCGCAAGCTCGCGCTCTCTGCCTTCGAGCACATGCACCTGCTCTCGCTGCGCTTCCACCTGGAGCGCAAGACCGGCGGGCTCACGCGTGTGCTGGAACGCGGCCGGGTCGGCATCGAGAACATCTCGCGCATGGCGCTGATGACGTTCCTGCCCACCATCGTCGAGTTCGCCCTCGTGCTCGCCGTGTGCGCCTGGGAGTTCGACTGGCGCTACGTGGGCGTCGTGCTGGCGATGATCGTGCTCTACCTGTGGTTCACAGTGCGGGCCACCGACTGGCGCATCGGCATCCGCCGCACCATGAACGAGAGCGACAGCGACGCCAACACCAAGGCCATCGACAGCCTGCTCAACTACGAGACCGTGAAGTACTTCGGCGCCGAGGAGCGCGAGGCGCGCCGCTACGACGGCTCCATGGCCGCCTACGAGCGCGCCAGCATCAAGTCCTACACGTCGCTGGCCGTGCTCAATGCCGGGCAGGCCATGATCTTCACGGCCGCCCTCACCTTGTGCATGGTGATGGCCGGCCTCGACGTGACGGCGGGCCGCGCCAGCGTCGGTCAGTTCGTCATGATCAACGCGCTGCTCCTGCAGCTCTTCATCCCGCTCAACTTCATGGGCATGGTCTATCGCGAGATCAAGCAGTCGCTGATCGACATCGAGCGCATGATGGACGTGCTGGCCGTGGCCCCCGAGGTGGCGGACCGGCCCGGCGCGTCCGCTCTCGCCGTTGCCGGCGGCACCATCCGCTTCGACGACGTGCGCTTCGGCTACGACCCCGACCGCGTCATCCTCGACGGGCTCACCTTCGAGGTGCCCGCCGGCAGCGTGGTGGCGATCGTGGGGCCGTCCGGCGCCGGAAAGTCGACCGTGTCGCGCATCCTCCTGCGCTTCTACGACGTGTGGGGCGGACGCGTCACCATCGACG
>DATBKR010000693.1:0-3580 GCA_036555805.1 Hyphomicrobiaceae bacterium
TCCTCTTTTGCCTTTCCATCTGATGCCTCAGGTGCGCACGGTCATGCCGTCGGCGAGCGAGAGGCGGTAGGCGCGCAGCGCCGGCAGCAGGCCGGCGATACAGCCCGCCAGAACGATGGTAGCCAGCGTCGCCCAGGCGTCCGGCTTGAGCGGCGCGATCGGCAGATGCAGACCGTAGACGGCGTCGACATACGGCCGCACCAGCAACAGGACCGCATAGAGGAGCACGATACCCAGCGCAACCCCGGCTGCGGTCAGCACCCCGGCCTCCGCCATCAAGAGTCCGAGCACGGTGCGAGGGCGTGCCCCCACCGAACGCAGGATCGCCATCTCGCGGCGCCGCTCGTTCAACGTCGAGAGGATCATGGTGAGCATGCCCAAAAGCGCCGTGGCGACGACCATGGCGGAGACGACCTGCAGCGCGGTCTCGGCCGTGCCGACCAGGCCCCACAGCTCCTGCAGGGCAGCACCGGGTAGGATCGCCGACAACGGCTCGGCGCGGTACTCGTTGATGGCGCGCTGCAGCCGGAACGCGGCAAGCCTTGACTTGAGGCCGACCAGCGCGGCGGTGATGGCCGTGGGCGTCAGGTCCATCTTGCGTACTTCCTCGGCCGAGACCGACTTGCCGGGGATGCGCGCGCCGCTCTGCCAGTCGACATGGATCGCCTCGATCGCTTCCAGGCTTACGTGCACCGTGCGGTCGACGGGGGTGCCGGTCCTCTCCAGGATGCCTGAGATGCGGAACGGCTTGTCGTCGTGCTCCAGGAAGGACACCGAGCCCAGTCCGTGCTGCAGCACGATCTGGTCGCCGATCTTGTAGCCGAGCTTGTCGGCCACGTCGGCGCCGATCACGGCATCGAACAGGTCGGAGAACGGGCCGCCGGCGGTGAGGGCGAGGCCGTGCGTCTGCCGGTACTTGTAGTGCTTGAAGTAATCTGTCGTGGTGCCGAGCACGCGGAAGCCATGGTGGCTGTCGCCTAGCGAAAGAGGCACGATCCAGGCCACCTCAGGGCGCGCAGCGATATCCTTGTAGGACTGCCACGTGACGTTGTTGGTGGCATTGCCGATGCGGAAGACTGAGTAGAGCAGCAGGTTGAGGCCGCCCGAGCGTGCGCCGACGATGAGGTCCGTGCCGGAGATGGTGTCGGCAAAGCTTTGGCGCGCCCCGGTGCGCACCTCCTCCACGCCCAACAGCAGCACCACGCTGGCGGCGATGGTCACGATGGTGAGGAGCGCCGTGATCCAGCGATTCAAGAGGGACTTGACGGCAAGGCGCAGGACGATCATGCGGCGGCCGCTCCCCGGTGCACTGACATGGCCCTGGCGATGTCCGCAAGGCGCAGCACGCGATCGAAGCGCGGCGCCAGGGTCTCATCGTGGCTCACCATGATGAGGGTTGCGCCGGCGGCGCTCACCTCGGCGAACAGCAGCTCGAGGAAGGCATCCTGCCGATCGCGGTCGAGCGCCGAGGTGGGCTCGTCGGCCACGACGATCTCGGGCCGGCCGATCAGTGCCCGTGCCGCTGCCACGCGCTGCTGCTGGCCCACGCTCAGGTTGGCGGCCGAGCGGTCGTGCAGGTGCGACGCGTCGAGGCCGAGCCGGGCGAGGAGGCGCTGAGCCTCCTCGGCCGTGGGCCCCTTGGCGGTGGCTCGCTGGCGGCGGCCCGGCGCGAAGCTCAAGGGGAGCAGCACATTGTCGATCACCGAGCCGTAGGGGAGCAGGTTGAACATCTGGAAGATGATGCCGAAGTGCTCAGCGCGGAAGGCGTCGCGCGCCGCCGCGCCGAGCCTGGTGAGATCCTGGCCGAGGATCTCGATGCTGCCCGTCTGCGGGGAGAGAATCCCGCACAGGAGGCTCAGGAACGTGGACTTGCCGCTCCCGGAGGGTCCGATCAGCAGCACGCGCTCGCGCGCCGGCAGGCTGAAGCGCTCGATCGCGAGGCCGAAGGCGTACCTGCCGGGCCAGGCAAAGTGCACATCGGCGATGCGGACGATGTGCGGCGTCGCGCCGGTGGGCTCAGTTGCAGCCGCGTCCATCACGACCGGGCCTAAATGATGCCGCCGAGATCGAGGCGCGGCTTGTCGCGGGTCACCTCGAAGCTGCTTTGTCCCTTGGGGGTGATGACCGTCACGTCGAGCCTCTGGGCGCCAGCATACCTCTTGAAGTAGTCGAAGCCCATTGTGACGAGGCGCGCGGGCGCCTTGCAGTCGAAGGCGTACTCGGCATGGAAGGCCGAATGCTGGTGGCCGGCGTGATCGGGGGCCGCGGAGCCATGATCATGGTCGTGGTCGTCCGCGTCATGGTCATGCTCATCGCCGTGGTGCTCGCTCTCGATCGTGACCTTGGCATCGGTCAACGCGCACCCGGCGGAATCCGGCAGCAGAAAAAGCCGCTGGGGTGCGGCCAGCTGCTTCTTCGCCTTCTCGACGGCCGCGGTCTGCTCAGGCGTCGAGGCGGGGTGCTCGAAGCCTACGATGTCGGCACCCGGCGCCTCGAACTCCATCGACAGGTGCGAGCCTTCAAGCGCGATATTGAGGGTGCCGCGCCCGTGCACGTGAGGACCGAGTTCCCGGTGCTCCTGTGCCTGGCCCACGTCCGCTACCACGGCCGCCAGCCCCATGCTGGCAGCGAGTCCCACCCATATCCGCATGTGAGTCCTCCTGGCTGTGATTGCGCTGCGGCCGGATTTGCTATCCCAGCCACCGCCGCAACCCATATGATGTTATAACGTTGCATTCAATCCCGGCCATCATTAAAAGCTTCGTGATCGGCCTCGGGACCACCGACGTGGCCGGCTGTGTCGCGCGGTTCCCAGCCCACATGCCTGAGGAAGCGGGCGAGCTGACAGAGGGCTCAATCGATGCGCAACACGCGGACGCGGCTTGTGCAAGCGGCCACCCTGGCCGTAGTTGTCCGGGTGATGGCGGAGCCGGCGTACGCGCACCCGCACGTGTTCGTCACCGTGGAAGCGACGGCCCTCTTCGACCATGGTGCCTTTACGGGCATCCGGCACAAATGGACATTCGATGAGTATTACACGGAGATGGCGATCGAGGGTCTCGATAAGAACCACGACGGCAAATACGACCGCGCGGAGCTGTCCGAGCTCGCCAAGGTCAACATCGACACGCTCAAGGACTTCGCTTATTTCACCTACCCGACTCTGGCCGGCGAGGCCGTGAAGCTCGAAGCGCCCCGCGACTATTACCTGGAGTACAAGGACAAGTCGCTCTCCCTCTATTTCACGCTGCCCTTCGCCGCCCCGGTGCTGACCGACGCCAAGGGCTTCAAGGTTCAGGTCTCCGATCCCACCATCTTCATCGCCTTCCAGCCGGCCAAGGGCGCACCGCCCGTGCAACTCGGCCCCGGCGCGCCCAAGAGCTGCCGCGTGACCATCGGCGAGCCGGACGGCCCCTCGACGGCGGCGCTCAAGAACGCACTCACGCAGTTCGGAGGCGTCACGAGCCTCGCGGTGACTTTTTCAATAGCTTGCGGCGGCCCCTGACGCCGCTCTTGCGGCGCGCGGTGCCGGCAGACGTCTGTACGATCTGCACGCGGATTACGGCGACGATCGGGTGAG
>DATBKR010000694.1:0-14874 GCA_036555805.1 Hyphomicrobiaceae bacterium
GAGCGGCGCGGTCATGACGATCTACGGCTTCTGGCGCGTCGGCCCGAGCCTCGGCCGCCATCTCGCGGCCAACTGGCCTACCGCGCTCGGCGGCGCGGCGCTGTCCACGGCCGCCTACGCCATCGCCATCTGGGCCATGACGATTGCCCCCATCGCCCTGGTGGCGGCGCTGCGGGAGACCAGCGTGCTGTTCGCCACGCTCCTCTCCACGCTGCTCCTGCGCGAACCCTGGCTCGCCGCCCGCATCGCCGCGACGCTGATGGTGCTTGCCGGGGCGCTGCTCCTCCGTATGCGTTAGCGCGGCTGAGCGGCGCCAGCTGGCGGCGCACAGGGCGGCGATGTAGGTTGGGTCGAGCAAAGCGAGACCCGACTCCGGCATGCGGCCTCGGAATGTTGGGTCTCGCCGACGCTCGACCCAACCTACGCCAATACGGCGCGCCACGCCAATCCGGCGCACAAGAGCCCAGGGAACGCCCCATGCCCACTACGCCCACGCCCGACCAGATCAAAAAGCTACGCTCGCGCCAGTGGTTCGACAATCCGGCCAACACCGACATGACCGCCATCTACCTGGAGCGGTACATGAATTACGGCCTCACGCGCGAGGAGCTGAGCTCGGGCAAGCCCATCATCGGCATCGCCCAGTCGGGCTCTGACCTGTCGCCCTGCAACCGGCACCATCTGGTGCTGGCGCAGAGGGTGCGCGAGGGCATCCGCGAGGCCGGCGGCATCGCCTTCGAGTTCCCCGTGCACCCCATCCAGGAAACGGGCAAGCGCCCCACCGCCGCGCTCGACCGCAACCTGGCCTACCTCGGTCTCGTGGAAATCCTCTACGGCTACCCGATCGACGGCGTGGTGCTCACCACCGGCTGCGACAAGACCACACCCTCGCAGCTGATGGCCGCCGCCACGGTGGACATCCCGGCCATCGTGCTCTCGGGCGGGCCGATGCTCAACGGCTGGTTCCGCGGCGAGCGTGCCGGCTCCGGCACCATCGTGTGGAAGGCGCGCGAGCTGCTCGCCACCGGCGAGATCGGCTACGACGCGTTCATCGAGCTGGTGGCGTCCTCGGCGCCGTCGCCCGGCCACTGCAACACCATGGGCACGGCCTCCACCATGAACTCGCTCGCCGAGGCGCTCGGCATGTCGCTGCCCGGCTGCGCCGCCATTCCCGCCCCGCACAAGGAGCGCGGGCAGATCGCCTACGAGACGGGCCGGCGCATCGTCGACATGGTGTGGGAGGATCTGCGCCCCTCCAGGATCATGACGCGCGAGGCGTTCGAGAACGTGATCGTGGTGAACTCCGCCATCGGCGGCTCCACCAACGCGCCGATCCATTTCAACGCCATCGCCCGCCACGTGGGCGTGGAGCTCGACAATGACGACTGGGAGAAGCTGGGCTACGCCGTCCCGCTGCTGGTCAACCTGCAGCCCACGGGCAAATACCTGGGCGAGGAGTACCACCGCGCCGGCGGTGTACCCGCCGTGGTCAACGAACTCATGCGGGGCGGCAAGATCCACGAAAGTGCGCTCACCGTGAACGGCAGGACCATCGGCCAGAACTGCGCCGGGCGCGGTGTGCAGGATGCCGACGTGATCCGCCCCTATGCCAGGCCGCTCAAGGAGAAGGCCGGGTTCCTCAACCTCAAGGGCAACCTGTTCGACAGCGCCATCATGAAGGTGAGCGGCATCTCCGAGGAGTTCCGCACGCGCTACCTGGAGAACCCGAAGGACCCGAACGCCTTCGAAGGCCGCGCGATCGTGTTCGACGGCCCCGAGGACTACCACAAGCGCATCGACGATCCCGCGCTCGACATCGACGAGACCTGTCTGCTCTTCATGCGCGGCGCCGGCCCTGTGGGCTATCCCGGCGGCGCCGAGGTGGTGAACATGCGGCCGCCCAGCTACCTCCTCAAGAAGGGCATCGGCTCACTCCCCTGCATCGGCGACGGCCGCCAGTCCGGCACCTCGGGCTCGCCCTCCATCCTCAACGCCTCGCCGGAGGCCGCCACCGGCGGCGGCCTCGCCATCCTGAAGACCGGCGACCGCGTGCGCATCGACCTCAACGTGCGCACGGCGGACATTCTGATTTCGAAGGAGGAGTACGACGCCCGCCGCGCCGAATTGCAGGGCCACGGCGGCTACCGTTACCCGGCGCACCAGACGCCCTGGCAGGAGATCCAGCGCGGCCTGGTCGACGAATTCTCCGCGGGCATGGTGCTGAAGCCCGCGGTCAAGTACCAGAAGATCGCCGAGACCAAGGGCATCCCGCGCGACAACCATTGAGTGTCGCGATGGGGTCGACCCTGCGGGTCTGACCCCATTTTTGGTGCTTCCTTTCTTGGAGAAAGTTTCGTGCCGCGCTCGATACGGCAGGATTTCGAAGGCGCTTCGCAGCATGTCATGAACCGCGGGATCGACTCAAGAGTGACGCTCATCTGGTGCGTGTGAGCCGCTACATCCACCGCAATCCCGTCGAGGCGGGCTTAGTGCGCGAGCCGGACGATTGGCGATGGTCGAGCGCGGCAGCCTATCTGGGCACACACGACGGACCACCTTGGTTGCGAACTGCGGACATCTTGGAGATGTTTGGCGCCGACCGCCCGCGCCTAGAGTATCGTGCGTTTCTCGCGGTGGAAGTGGATGAGGTAACGCGAAGTGAATACAAGCATTGGCGGCCTGCAAGGGGTCAGACCCGCAGGGTCTGACCCGGCGGCTGACGCGCTTCAGCCCTGGTCACGCGGCCTGTACGCCTTCACATCCGCGTAGGGCGGTTGGCTGGCTCGCTCGATTTCAATCGGTCCCTCGATCAGCCGCGGCTTCATGTTCCTTTTCGGTACGAGCAGCGGCCTGTGCCCGAGGTTCGGGTCCTTGTAGTCCGTCCTCCTCCACGGCCGCCATTCCTTGGGCCCCGGTACGCGGTCCAGGGCGATCGGATAGATGGTCAGTTTGTCCTTCTCGAACTTCATCCTGAGAAAGTTCTTGTAGTCCTTGATGGCAAGGGCGCTGAATGCGTCGGGGTGCATGCCGAACAGCACCGATGTGATCACCCAGTAGCAGCCGAAGATGAAACCGCCGATCAGTCCACCGATGAGGACGGTGAGCGCGGCAAAGGTGAGCGCTGTTGCAGTGATGTAGAAGGCGCTCTTTTGCAGCAGCTTGGCGCAGTCCCGACCCAGGGCACCGCCCGCACCCCAATCGACTGCAGCAAGGCAATTATTGATCGCTTCGAGTTCCGCCTCTCGGCCGCCCGTGAAGGAGATGGCCTGCAGCAACTCGCCGACGAACACCTTACCCGAGAGCGTTATGGCGCCAATCAGCGGATTGAAGATCGTGGTGGCCAGCACCATGCTCAATGCGCTGACGTAGAGCAGCGCCATGACGTGGGCACTGTAGTGGAGCGTACCGAAAAGGAGCTTGATGGGGATGTTCAGCCACTTCAGGAACCGGTTCGACAGGTTGGCGTCGACATAGACGATGAGGCCGATCCAGAGCCCGAGCAGCATGAAGAAGAACGCAGGATTGCTCTGAGCAGCCCTCGCCACGTCGGCCGCATCGCCGACATTCATGCCGGTATAGGCGGTGCCGACGCCGGCAGCGTCTTTGAGGGCAGTAATGTTGAATACCCACGCGTAAAGCAGGTACACGAAGCCCAGCAGCAGGGCGAAGCGCCAGTTGCGAAAAGGCAGCCACAGGTTCTTCAGCGTGAGCATCCTGCTCCGGCCCCTCGACGGGTAGAATTTCGTGTATCGGAACCGATACTTGCCTTCCTCCTTTTTCTCGACCTTGAGGGCTTGGCCCGTACCCCTGACGCGCCGCGTCGCCACCGCCGGCTCGACCTCGAGAGTATTGTCCCTGTCGTGTGTGGGATGCGCAAAGGCTCCGCCGCCGCCCGAGGTGATCAGGTGCAGAGGCCGGTCACGAGGCAGCGATCTGTTCCCCTTCGCGGCCGTAGGCTCGACGCTCTGGTATCGGCTGTAATGGTGCAGGTCGCCCGCGATGATCGCGCACACCTCGCCCCTCTGCCGCGCCAGTTCGCAGATTCTGGTAAGGGCTTTGTAGGACGGCTTCGTCCAATCCGGCGCATGCAGGATGACGATGACCTTGGGGTTCAATTTCTCGCTGAAGGACTCGCTCTCCACGACCCCCTGGAAATAATGCAGCTGCCCGACATCGATGTTGTCGCCGAGCGCTACATCGATACCCCAGATCCACCAGTCGTAGGGAAGCCGGAGAGCGAAATAGCTCCGCTCCTGTCTGCAGCGCCAGGCACCGACGGACGACGCTTCGTAGCAGAACTGGGTCGTGAAGGCGGAGAGACCGTCGTACCAGTCATGATTGCCGGCAACGAAGAACAGTTCCCTCTCCGGCTCCTGCTTGAATGCATCGGCGGTGAATGCCCAATCGTAGGGATCGAGACACCGCTTGCGGTACTCTTCGAGCGTCGCGTTCGGATAGGCGAGGTCGCCACCCCAGATCAGGATTTGACCGGCAGGCAACTCTTGGGGCACGCCGCCTACCCGCAGCTTCTCGGCCGCGAGCAGATACGCCATGGCATACGTCGCCTCGAACCCGTCACCCAAATCGGCAATAAAGTCGACCCAGAGCGCGCCCGCATCGAGCTTGAGGCGCCGGTTCGTCCTGGCGACCTCTGTCTCACTGGGGGGCGCATCCTGGTCGCTCTCGTCACGTCGAGTGGCAAAATTTAGATTCTCGGGATCGGCGTCCGGGGGTACAACCTCGTCCTTATCTATCTTGCTAAAGTCGTGCCGCGTGACCAGCTTCTTGCCGACTGGCTCGCCATCGGCCGCCTCCTGCATCGGTCGCTGATCGGCGTACTCGCCGATCGTTGTGGAGATCAGCGTCCGGACGGCGACCGTGCCGAGCACCAGCGGGTCGAACCAGTCCACCATCTGAGGCAGCTTGCCCTGGCGCAGCTTCCTTGCGAGGTCCTTGGCTTCGCGGTCATCCGTTTCGAAGTCCTCGCCGGTCGGCAATGCATCGTCCGCCATATTGCAAATCTCCCCAACGGAATGATCCGGCGTCGTTCTGGCGAGCGACGGCCCTGCAATCGCGAAATCTGGCCACACACGCGGAATGGAGTCATCAGACAGAGGCGGAAGCGAGAAGGATTCTCCACGTCATGGGTGCAGACCGGACACACCTCGCGCGCGGTAGAAAGTTGTCGAACGGATGGTCGTTCGCGCCGCCCGGTCGCCCACATGGTTGGACAGCACGCGATGTCGCACACCTCGGCGGGGTCGAAGTGGGCACATCAATAACAATGTCAATTCACGTCAATTGATAGAAGGCCTGCGAAAATTGGGGTCTGGCAACGACGGCGGCTCCAGGTGGGGATTGCGTGTCGCAGGCCAGCCTTCTCGATGGAGCAAGGACATCGAAAGCAGCACGCCGAGGAACAGAGGTGGAACACGTGGAGGATCGCATGGCAGCCAGTGGCCCCGTGAAGTTTCGACAGGTGACGGTCATCGCCCAGGACGTGCTGAGCGAAGGCGGCCGGGAGCTCGCCTCACCCTGCCGGCGGGTTGCGGCGTGTGGCGTGCTGCCGAACCCGTTTGCCGGAAAGCCAACCATCGACGATTTCACTATCCTCGTCGACCTGTCGGCCGAGGCCGACAAGGTGCTGACGGCTCGCGCGCTCAAAGCGCTTGGCGCCCTCAAACACCAGCGGCCATCGGGACTTCCGACCAAGGCTCACGCGCGCGTCGTCAGGCTCGAGAGCTGGTCTGTGTCGTAGCGGTTTCGCAGATCGGCAAGTGCCTTTGGATCCGGTGCGCCTTGGGCGGCGAGTTTCGCAAGCTCTTCGAAATAGTGCTCGTGGCCGGGCGGCGAGACGGTCATCAGGACGCGGGCCGGCTTCGCGCTGACGTTGGCGATGTTGTGCGGCACTCCCGGAGGGATGAACAGATAGGTGCCCGGCGTTGCGCGGATCGTCTTATCGCCGACATGCCACTCACATTCGCCCTCGAGCAGGTAGAAGGTCTCCTCCTGGATCCGGTGAACATGCCTTCCCGTGGCGAACCCCGCCGGGATTGTCCAATCGAACATGCTCGTGTGTTTGGTATCCTCGCCGGTGACGAGGAACACCATTGGATGACCGCGCAGCATGACGCCCTTGTCCTCATCGGGCATGCGAATGACCGCATCGGCGCTCATGAGGTCCCTCCATTGACCAGGTGCTTACTGCGGCAAGTACTGCAGCAGCATTGCCTGGTCCGCGCTGGAAAGTCGTGAAACGGATCCTAAAAATTTGCTAAAAGCCTTGCATGACAGTGGGGGATGTCTACCAGTTCGGCCCGTTCCGCCTCGACCCGGAGGCGGGCCTTCTCTACCACGGGGCTGAGCCGACCATGCTGGGGCAGCGCGCCGTCGCGCTGCTGCGGTTGCTGCTCGAAAACGCGGGCGTACCGGTGTCGAAGGATGCGCTGATCGAGGCCGGTTGGGGCGGATTGGCGGTTGCCGACAACAATCTGACGGTTCAGATCGCGGCCCTGCGGCGTGTGCTGGGCGACGCGGCGAACGGCGAGGGCTGGATCGAAACGCTGCCGCGCCGCGGCTATCGCTATGTCGGACCGGCCATCGTCACCAATGGTCCCGACGCATCCGCCGTCGCCCGTGCCGCGTCGCCACCGACATTGCCCGACAGGCCGTCGGTCGCGGTCCTCCCGTTCTCGAACTTGAGCGGCGATCCGCAGCAGGATTACTTCGCCGACGGAATGGTTGACGACATCATTAGCGGCCTGGCACGCATCAACTGGCTTTTCGTCATCGCGCGAAATTCGAGCTTCATTTACAAGGGCCGCGCCGTGGACGTGAAGCAGGTCGGCCGCGAGCTTGGCGTGCGCTATGTGCTCGAAGGCAGCGTGCGGAAGGCCGGCGGCAGCGTGCGCGTGACCAGCCAGATGATCGACGCCTCGACCGGCGCGCATGTGTGGGCCGAGCGCTATGACCGCAGCTCCAACGACATTTTCGCGCTTCAGGATGAGATCGCGCTGTCGGCTGTGGGCGCGATCGCGCCGAGCGTGCGGCGCGCCGAAATCGACAGGGTGAAGCGCAAACGTCCCGACAGCCTAGATGCCTATGACCTTGTCCTGCGCGCCCAGGTGGATGTCGATTCGGGCATGCCCGAACAGGTGACGCGAGCGCTCGTGCCGCTCAGACGTGCCATCGAGCTCGATCCCACCTATGCGCTGGCGCACGGCAACGCGGCGATGTGCCATCATTGTCTTTTCCTTCGCGCCGGCCTGCGAGAGGTCAACCGCACCGCTTCGATCCGCCACGCTCGATCAGCCATTATCCATGGGCAGGACGATGCGCTCGCTTTGACCTGGGCCGGATTTTCCATCGGCATGGATGGGCACGATCGTGGCGCTGCTTTCACCGCGTTGGAGGCGGCGCTCGCCCTCAGCCCGTCATCGGCGCTGACTTACATCCTCGGCAGCGTCATTCTCGGATGGGGCGGGGAAGCTGAGCGCGCGATAGAATGGAGCGAGCGGGGCATCCGGCTGAGCCCATTCGATTCCTGGAGTTGGGCCGCGTTTGACGCCCAGGCGATGAGTTATTTGCTGCGCGGCCGCTATGACGAAGCCTGCCACGCTGCCTACAAGTCCGTTCAGGCCAATCCTGCACACAGCATCACTTACGTGCAGTTGGCCGCTGCGCTTGCGAAACTCGGGCGGCTCGACGAAGCGAGGGCAGCCGCTGCGCGGGCGCTCGAACTGCATCCAACCTTTCGCTACAGCCGCCAGTTTGCGGGTGTGAACTGTGCCCCAGCGCTCGCGGAAACTCTTGGCAATGCGCTGCGGGCCGCAGGGCTGCCAGAGTAGTGCGACGTTGAGTTTCTCGTCATTCTGATCGACAGACGACCTGCAAACACCTGCGTGAACCTTACAGGATGTGTTCGGCTTGGGCCGCGAGGCGCCTTGCGACCGATGCCCGCTTCGGGTCATTGTACCCCTGCGCACCAAGGGCTTGTGCTCGGTGAATGTGACGCCGTTCCCAGACGATCCGCGCAGATGGCGGGCACGGCCCTCAGTGAACAATCTGATCACGGTCTTCGGCCCCGCGGCGATCCTATCAGGTTACAGAGGCACTTATATTACTCCGTCGCCGCGAGCCGGTTGGCATGCGTATTCCTGACCCTAATCGACCGTGGCTCACGCGCGCTTGCAGCGTGGCGAGCGCGACACGCAACGGCGCTACAATGCCGCGCCCAGGTTCGGGTTGGCTATTTCTCCCGCAGCCCCGCCTTGCGCAGGCCGTCCATATGCAGCTCCTGCATCCACTTGTGGCGGAAAGGTTGCTGCCGGAAATCTGCAAGTGATGCGTCGGGCTGGTGCTTGAGGAGCTCGGCAATCTCGGCCCGTGCCTCGTCGGTGCGGCCAAGCTGGGCGAGGGATGTGGCAACGTACTTGCGGGCGATATTGGACTGCGGAGCAAATACCAGCGCGCGCCTGCCAGCGCGGACGGACTCCTCGTAGCGGCGCGCCATGTAAAGTGCGAACGAGAGAGTTCCGTAGGTGAAGGTCGCCGCCTTCTTGCTGTCGAGCGGGTTCATGCGGCAGGCCGCTTCGCATTGCGCGATCGCCTTGTCGCTCTCGCCGCAGATGGCGTAGACGGCGGCGACCCGATTGCACACGAAGACGGAATTCGGATGCACCACGAGCGCCCGATTTGCCAGCTCGAACCCTTCCTCGAACCGGTTCGTCAGAATGCCGTAGGCGAACGCCGCGCTCGCAAGGCAGGTGCTGTTGTCCGGCCCTGCTGCCAGGGCCCGGCCGGCGATCTGAGAAGCCTCATCGACCCCGCGAGACCAGCTCTCGTGCCAGCCCTGCAGAGTGCGAATGTTGACGCTATCGGTCAGGGTGCCTAAAGCCTCGGCGTATTCGGGATCCGCGTCGAGGGCCTTGCCCAACAACAGTTGGGTGCGCTTGTACTCGACGTCGGTTTGCCCGAACCAGGCCGGCAGCGCGCGCAGGTAGAAGTCGTAGGCGGTCAGACTATCGGTCGGCTTGGCGCGCGCGCGTCTGATCTCTGCGTCCCGCACCTTTTCTTCCACGGCAGAGACGATCCGCTCCGTGATCTCGTCCTGCAGCGCGAAGATGTCCCTCAGGTCACCCTGGAAGCGGTCGGCCCAGATGTGCGCGCCGCCCTCGGTCTCGATCAGCTGGGCAATAATGCGCACCCGGGTGCCGGACTTGCGCACGCTGCCCTCGACCACGTAGCGCACGCCGAGCTCGCGGCCGATCTGGAGCACATCGGCGATGCGGACCTTGTAGGTGAAGCTCGACTGGCGGGCGATCACGAACAGCCAGCGCGCGCGCGACAGGGCCATCAGAATGTCGTCGACCATGCCGTCCGCGAAATACTCCTGCTCCGGATCGTCGCTCATGTTGGCGAACGGCAGCACAGCGATCGAGGGCCGGTCGGGGAGCTGCAGGACTACCGTGGCACCATCAGGGACGACGTTTGCCTCGGGCTGCGTACTTGAAACCTCTCGCCGGCTCTTGGTCGCTTGGGGCTTACGCAACCCGGCAGCAAGCGACACGGTGCCGGCGTCCGGCTCCACGTCCAGCTCGCATTTGAGGAGCGCGATCAGCTGTTCGTAATGCTTGAGCGCATCGGACTTTCGACCGCCGGCAGCCAGTGCCCGCATGACCAGCCGATGCGCGTCCTCGCGCAGGCCGCTGATCTCTATCGCGCGGCTGGCAGACTTGAGCGCGGGCTCGTGGTTGCCGGCTGCGAGCTCCTGCGCGCCAAGCTTCACCATGGCATCCAGCGCCAACCCTTCCAGGCGCTGGCGCTGGTTCTCGATCCATTCCGTCCAGGTCTCTTCCGGGATGGCGATGTCGGCCAGCAGTCGGCCCCTGTAGAGGCTGACCGCGCCGTCCAGGGCATCCCGGCTGCCGTCGGCGACGAGGGCCTCGAAGCGCGCCACGTCGCACGCGAATACACCCGGCTGGAGGGAAACCGATTCGCCGCTGCCGACGAGCGCATCCTCGCCCAGCACCCGGCGCAGCCGCGTCAGGGCCTGCCGCATGTTCTGCCGCGCCTGGGCGTCGAAATGCGAGCCCCATAGGAGGGTCATGAGCTTGTCGCGGCTGTGCGCCTGCGGGGCCGTGCAGGCCAGAAAGGCGAGCAAGGCGGCCAGCTTCTTGCTGGTCAGGTCAATGGGCCCATCCGGCCCGCTCAGCTCGAACCGCCCAAGCAGGGAAAGCTGAAATGTAGCCGTTGGCACAGTTTCTATCCGCCCTGCGCGCTAGCGCGCTCCCACCGCAATGCATTCTGCAATTTTCACGGCCCGATAGGCAAGATTCACGCTCTTGTCACGGCTCGCCGCCGGGCGGGGTCACGACGGCGGGCGAATGTGGGGCTCTTCGAAGCGCAAGATCAGGAGCCGTGCCGTGAACCGACCCAAATCAGCCCTTGCCGCCCTTCTGTTGACCATCGTGGCCGCGGCACCCGCCGTGGCGGAGCAGGCATCCTTCACGCCCGCCGCGGCCGTCGCCGAGGGCCGGCTCAGCGCCGGACATCCAGCATCCCTCGTCGATATCGGCTCCCTCACGATCGATTCCGACTTCACCGTCTTCATGCGCAAGGACGTGCCTGAAGACGTCCGCCGGATCGCCCTTCGCAAGCTCTGGACACTGATGGAGCTGCCGCAGTCCTGCATGGAGCTATGCATCGAGCCGGAGCCGGCTTCCGCCGCGGGCCTCGTTGCCGCCGCGGGGAAATAACCACGCCCACGCCCACTCGCAACAAGGATCGGCACCATGACCATCCATGGCCACCAGCTGCCGGCCGGGGCCGCACAGGGCAATGCATCACCGTTGCGGCTTTTCGGCTTCAGCTCCTCCCTCGGCACGAGGATCGCGGGTTGGATCACGACGGCCGCCGATTACTACACCGCAGCAGCCGTCTACGAGCAGCTGTCCGGACTGTCGGACGCCGAGCTGCAACGGCGCCGGCTCTCGCGCGCAACCCTGGCGCGGGACATCTGCGAGGCCTGCGACCGGACAGCCCGGCGAGGCCCGATGCCGCCCAAATCGATCGACCGGCGTCGCGCCGATCCAATGCACGAGATCGACCTGCTTCTCCTGGAGGAAATCATGACGCGCAGACCCTTCAAAACTACTCCGCTCGCGGCAGCCTTGCAGGCTGCGAGCCTGCTGGCAGTCGCGGCCGGTGTCTTCGGCATCCTGATCAGCGACATCACCCGGCAGAGGGACGATGCCGCCGGCAACCGAGCGCCGTCCAAGGCGCAGTTCTCCGCTTTGCCACACGATAGTGATGCGAGATCCAGATAGCCGCCATGCTGCAAACAACGACTCTACGGAGCGCCGATACCCATCGCCGCTCGCCTCTCACGTGGGCTCGCGACCCGGTCGCCGAGAGGCCGGCCTCGCACTCGATGCTCGCATGCTACCTCGAGGGTTGGGCAGAGGCGGATCCGGCCAAGATCGCCGGCGCAACAGCCGACGACTACGACTTCCACGATCCGCTCGTCGGCCACTTCACCGGGCGCACCCTGCCGCAATACTTCGCATTGCTGTGCTCGCGGTTCGCGATCGCAGGCGTTACAGCAAGGCGGGATCTCGGGTTCGCTCTGCGCGGTCCCATGTCGAGCGCCTCCCATGCAGCTTGCCATCAATACTGGCGCGAGGCACCCCTCCTCGGCCTTACCGGCCTCTCGGAGATCACAGTGCGACATGGACGGGTTACCGCCGAGGCGGTCGCCTACGACCTCAACATGGCGTGCGAGACGCTGCGCGGAGGCGGTTCCAACCAAGCTGGCATCTGCGCAAATGATCACGGCCGCCCTCGTAGTGGGTGGCGCATCGTTGAATATGTGACAGAAAAGGCACCCGTGCCCTGATCGGTGGCAGCCACGTTATCGCGTGCTCGACGAGCTCGTACTCGACGCCCTCGTAGGACAGCGAGCGCGGCTGTAGAGGCCGAGGCTCTGCCGCGCTCGGTCTTGCGGCCGGCGGCGTTCCGCATGGCATGGCTCTCGTCGAACACGACCACGCCGTCGCAAGCATTGGCAATAGGCAAAGGGCAGCGGGCGCGGGGCGCCGGTCGCGGGTTGCTCGCGGAAGGGCTCAGGCGACCTGCGGCGACACCGGGCGTCTGATGGCGAGGATGGGGAAGCCGGACCTGGAGATGCGGTCGACGGCGGGGCGGAGCGGCTCGGCGGCGACCGCCATGTGATGAGCGTTGGCGTGCAGCAGGGTGGCGGCGTCGCTGACGATGCCCATGTGGCCCTTCCAGAAGATCAGATCGCCGCGCTGCAAGCCATCGAGATTGCGCCCCGCCTCCACCGGCATGCCAAGCTCAGCCATCTGCATGTCGCTGTCGCGCGGGCATTGCCGGCCCGCCGCGTGCATGGCCACCTGCACCAGGCCCGAACAATCCATCCCCAGGCGCGTCTTGCCGCCCCACACGTAGGGCGTCCCGATAAATTGCTCCGCCACCGCCACGAAGTCGGGCACGAAATCGGGCGCCGCCGCGTCCATCTCGCCGAGGTGCCGGACGGGCACGAAGCCGCCGCCCGCCAGCTTGGCGAAGCCACGCCCCGTCTGCGCAACGCGGACGAGCGCGTTCATGCTCAGGTGCAGGCCGGTCAGGGCCTTGGCGTCGGGAGCCGCGTAGACGAACGTGCCCGGCACGGTGATTCTGTGGGTCGCGGCCTGGATGTCCGGCGAGAGGGCTTCGGGGCGGACATAGCCCACGTAGGAGTCGTGGACGGCCTGCGCCCAGGCCCAGCCGTTCTTCTCCTCGTACACCCTGACCAGCTCGCCATGGAGCAGCTGGCTGGCCCAGCCCTGGGATGCATCGGGCCGCGACCACAGCGGTGCCGCTCCGTGCACCACCTGCTTCAGCTCGCCCTCCACGTAGCGCGGCGCCGACACGATGCCGCGCAGCGCTTCCGCTGCGAGGTCGGCACGGTAGGGATGCGTGCGAGGATCGGGGGGCTTGGTCAACGGGGTGCTCTGCGTTTGGCGCCGGGAGGAACGGGAGTGGGGAGATCGGGAGTGGGGAATGGGGATGCGTGGGCCCACTCCCCATTCCCGATCTCCCTACTCCCCTCTTTCCGCGCGCATGACCTCGAATACGGCGCGCGCAGCCTGCACCTCTGCGCCCTTAGGGCCGAGCGGCTTCGGGGCGGGGCGCCAGCCGTAGATGTCGAAGTGGGCGAAGCGGCGGGCCTGTTTCACGAAGCTGCGCAGGAACAGCGCGGCCGTCACCGAGCCGGCGAAGGGGCCGTCCGCCACGTTGTTCATGTCGGCGACGGGGCTGTCCAGGCTGGACTCATAGCCGCTCCAGAACGGCATGCGCCAGACGGGATCGCCGACCCTGAGCCCGGCGGCGGCGAGCGCGCCCGCGAAGGCGTCGTCATCGGTGTAGAGCGGTGGCAGCTCGGGGCCGAGCGCCACGCGCGCCGCGCCCGTCAGGGTGGCGAAGCTCACGAGCGTGTCGGGGCGCTCCTCGTCGGCCAAAGCCAGGGCGTCGGCCAGCACCAGGCGGCCCTCTGCGTCGGTATTGCCGATCTCGACGGTCTTGCCGGCGCGGCTCGTGAGCACGTCGCCGGGGCGGAAGGCATTGCCGGCGATGCTGTTCTCGGCAGCGGGGATCAGCACGCGCAGGCGCACATCGAGGGCGCCGGCCATGACCATGTGCGCCAGCGCCAGGGCCGCGGCCGCGCCGCCCATGTCCTTCTTCATGAGCAGCATGGCGCTGGCCGGCTTGATGTCGAGGCCGCCGGTGTCGAAGCAGATGCCCTTGCCCACCAGCGTGACGCGGGGGGCGTCCGCACGGCCCCAGGTCACGTCGATCAGGCGCGGCGGGCGCGTGCTGGCGCGGCCGACGGCGTGGATCATAGGGAAGTTCCGGGCGGTCAGCTCGTCGCCGACGATGCTTGCGATGCGGGCGCCGTGCCGCTCGGCCAGGGCGCTGGCCGCGTCCTCCAGCTCCTGCGGTCCGAGGTCGCCGGCCGGCGTGTTGATGAGGTCCCGGCCGAGCCACACGGCCTCCACCGTTGCCAGCACGCTCTCGAGGCTTGCCTCGGGAGGCAGCTTCAGCTGCGCCGGCGCGCTCTCGCCGTTGCCGCCCTTGTAGCGGCGGAAGCGGTAGGCGCCGAGGCCCCAGGCCACGGCGGCCAGCCCGGCATCCTCGACGCCGCCTGCCAGATGGTAGAGGCCCGCCGGAAGCGCGCCCGCCAGCAGGCCCAGCAGCAGCTCGGGCCTGGCCATCGGATCGCGCTCCTGCCCGATGCCGAAGGCGACGCCGGCGAGCGACCCGTCGCCGCCGGGGATCAGCAGGTGCCTGTTGCCGCTGCCCTTGAAGCCGGCTGCTTCCACCCAGGTGCGCTGAGCATCCGTCAGGGGCGCCTCGCGCACCCAGCCGGCATCGCGCGCGATCCAGATGGGAACAGAGTCTGCCTCGTGGTCCGCCGGCACCACGACGGCGGCAGAGTAGCGGGCGAGCGTGTTTTCTCTTGTTGGCATGGTGACGGTACGCGGCATCCTGCAGGTCGTGTGAAGCCCTGTACCAGGGTTTTCAGCTGAAGTCCTCTGTGCCGAAATAGCTCATGATGGTCGGCAGCGACAGCAGCAGCGCGGTCACGAGCCAGATGCCGAGCGACACTGGCGTGCTGGTCTTGAGGCCCCGGATACGCTCGTAGAGGGCGGCGGGGATGCCGGCGATCAGGAGGGTCATCAGAGAGATGAATACCGAGGTTAGGATCAGGTAGAGCTGGGGGCTGTAGAACAGCGAGCCGCGCGCGAAGGTGTCGAGGTAGTAGAAGATGGAATCGAAGATCGGCGAGAACAGCGTGCCGTTGAAGGCCGCGAC
>DATBKR010000695.1:0-5231 GCA_036555805.1 Hyphomicrobiaceae bacterium
CAGCCACCGCCTGCAGTTACGCTCCTCCATACCCAGGCTGAACTGACTAAGTGTGCGTCATCGGGGGGCAATTCCCGTGGTCTGCCTACGAGCCCGCGCCGGGCTCCTGCTGTGTGTCCTTCTCGTCAGCGCCTCGGCCTGTGGCACGGCGTCAGGGGCGAGATGACGATCCAGACGCCACCCATTGTCCAAGAAGGTCAGGAGGCTCCGAAGGCCTACCGGCCGCGCCTCCCTGCGACGTGCTCGCGCTGGCGGATTCCCGTCGCCAGGGCTACTCAGGGGCGCCACCGTCCTGCGACGGGGCTGGCTGCATGGATCGCGACGCCTAGGCCGGTCTCCCGATCGCTGTCAATTCAGCGCGGAGCCCGTCCCTCAGCATCACGCCCGGGCCGTGCTCCGTCGTTGGGAAGATCACGCCGACCTTTTCCAGGGTCCTGCGCCACTTGTTGACCGTGGCAGCTTGGGATCCGTCTGCCCTGTTTCGAACTGGCGCGTCGTGATCGCGGGCATCCCGGATTTCTCCGCCAATGCATCGCGAGACCAGCCTCAGGGCACGCGCGGCGCGCAGTTGGCGTGGCGTCAGCATAGCTGCCCTATTCGCAGCTCTGACACGCGAAGAAGTAGACGCCATGCCGCCGGCCGCGCCAGCGCTTCGCCCAGCTCTGCCAACACCGCGCCGACTTCGCGAAGCTGCGGCGGGACACGCCAAAGTCTGGCATCCTGGTCGATCTGCGACGCGGGCTGCGGTGCGAGTAGAAAAACGTGCATGCGGGGGCATCCGATGCGGCTGACCGATTCGGCAAGTCTGGGCTCTTGCCATTGCATCCAACGACCTGCGCCGCGCGGCGCAGCTGTGCGGGGCGGCATGATGCCTATCTCCGAACGCGCCCAACCTTTTCCGTCGCCGAGCGCGGCAGCGGTCGATTGCTGCATCGGCACGTTCGTCGTGTCTTCTGGTGCTCGTCCTGCGAGATCGGGCTACGAACATCGGCGACCGGAGCAGCCGCTGCTACAGAGGTCAGACCGCTCGTTCGGGCAGCAGTCCGCACCGCGCCATACAGCTGCCTGCGTTTCGAGGCATTTCGCTGTCGGTGCTGTGTATTCTCGGTCACTCCCGCCCGATTATTCAATCAGCATGCGCCTATTAGCGGCGTGCGCGCAACGTTTGGTCCGGTAGCGGAATATCTCGTTAACCTTCGTTTGCTGTCGTGCATCGCGCATCTCCCAGGCTGGGAAAACAGTCGAGATGTTCGTCCGAGTAAACCATATACGCACCCCGCTTCAGCCGTGCCTCCGCTGCGGAGGCAGCGGACGCATCCGGACGCGTCCGGCCCGAGGGTGGAGACAGGATTGTTTTGTTGGATCATGCCTGCGGCAGTTTCGCTCCTTGCTCAGACCTGGCCGCCGGACCCTGGCGCCTACGACTACGTCATGACGCTCAACGACGAGGAGATCGCCTGGGAGGGCCTGCGCCGCAACCCCGACTACCAGCGCCACTATCGGCTCAACGCGGCCGGTCACGCCAAGTCTCGCCGCCTGCCCTCCGGCCAGTCCATCTGGCGTGTCGCAAGCCTGCCCTCAGGCTGCGCGCGCTGGGGGCTCCATCCCTTTTGTCGATCCGGCGCTGCCCGCGCCGGATGCTCCCATCCAATGGCTCACCGATCCGGGAACGGCAGTGCTCGAAGCGGTCGCGAGGCGTGCCCCTCCAGGGGCTCCGGCGACCTTCGTGTTGGCCGACCAAACCTGCATCCGGCACGTCATCATCGGCCCAGGCGACGTCGAGCACCTTCTCATCCGCACATCTGAGCGGTCCCTGACGGTCCGGGTCACAGGTCACCGTGCCAGCCGGGGTCCCGTGCACCTCAAGTTCGTGATTCCGGCCGAGTCGAGGGTGAAAGAGACGGCGGCGATCCTGGCATCCTACCCCGATCTCCTGGCCGTGCGGTCCCGTTGGGCGAAAAAAACCAGCGAGCAGGTGCTGACGCGCGACGCCTTCATCTCAGTCGATGGCCACGCTGCCGGCGCCAGCTACCGTGAGATGGCCGAGGCAATACACGGCCAGAAGCGCGTGCGCGAGGAATGGTCCGGGAGAGGCTGCTCGATGAAGGAGCACATGCGCCGCGCCCTCGCCAAGGGCCAGGCGCTCTGCCATGGTGGACACTGGAAGCTGATCGAGCAGCCGTGTCGTTCGACGGGCCCATAGTTCGACATGCCTGTCGGCGCCGATTTCCTGGATCTTCCCTGCAGCTCCGCACGGGAGGGTCAGATGGCGAACCGGCGCAAGTCCGAGCTCCTCACGACCAAGGAAGCCGCCGAGTTCTTACGGCTCAAGCCGCACACCCTGGAAAACATGCGCTCGGACGGCAAAGGCCCGATCTTCATGAAGCTCGGCGGTCGCGTCTTCTACCATCGCGCCGACCTCAAGACGTGGCTCAGGGAATCGCGCCGGCGATCCTCTCGGGGAGAGAAGCCGTGAAGGTGCGGCCCCTTTTTGCCATGACCACCGCTGTTGCCCTGATCGTTGCGCCGACGGTCGCTCAACAGCTGCCGTTGCTTGTCATCTGGAACGCATCGCCGAGCGTTCCGGTCGGATTGTACCTTGTCACCAAGGCGCCGCGGCGCGTCGGCGACTTGGTCGTTTTCCGGCTGCCGCCGGTCATCGCTGCCTTCGCCGCTCGTCGGGGCTACCTCCCCACGTCCGCCTACCTCCTCAAGCCGATAGCCGCCGTTGCAGGCGATCTCGTCTGCCGGTTCGGAGAGCGCGTCCTCGTGCGCGGCGTGCTCGCCGGCATTGCGGAGGACACCGACGCCGATGGGAACGCTATGCCCACCTGGCAAGGTTGCCGCATTCTCCAAACGGGAGAGGTGTTCGTCCTGGCCGATCACCCCAGGAGCTTCGACAGCCGCTACTTCGGTCCGCTCGATGCCGCCTCGATCGCGGGACGCGCCGTTCTCCTCTGGTCTCACCGGCCTGCCGTCTGACAGCCTGCTCGTCGCATTCGTGGGGCGCTATCCTCCACGCCTGACTCCAGCTATGTCTCGGATCAAGATAAACGATCGCCCGCGATGACGCCAAAATCGGAACGCGCCCTTGCCTCTCTCTGGCGTCAACGACGGTTTTCACCAAGGCGACCGAGGCATCTCCGCGAAGGAGCATTTGGGCGTGCCCCGACCTTCGGTCGGGTCGCGTCCTATCGCGCGGCAAAGATGCCGCGCGACCGAGCCGCCTTCGGCGTCTCGTCCCATTCGGGTAACATGGGGTGATGGCGGGCGGCCGCGCCAAGGGCACTCCGGGGTAACTTGAAGCTGCTCACCTGACCGCCTCACTGATTCGGCGAGGGAGAGCCCCCCATGGCAAAGAGCACGACCGGCAGCATCACAGGTGCGACGTACGCTGGTCTCGATGTGTCACTGAAGGAAACGGCGGTGTGCGTCGTCGACGATACCGGCAAGATCGTGTTCGAGCGGATGGTGCCGACCGATCCCGGATTGCTCGCCAGCTGTCTCGCCAAACACGCGCCCGGCCTGGAGCGGTTTGGTCTTGAGAGCGGCGCCACGTCGGCCTGGCTGTGGCGCGAGTTTCGGGCGCTTGGCCTCCCCGTCGTGTGTCTCGACAGCCGCCATGCCCACCGCGTCTTGTCCATGAAGCGGAACAAGAACGATCGCAACGATGCGCGCGGTCTCGCCGACCTCGTGCGCATGGGCTGGTATCGCGAGGCGCGCGTGCGGTCGCTCGATGCCCAGTACATCCGGTCGATGCTGCTGTCGCGCCAGCAGCTGCTGCAATCCCGGCGCGCGGTTGAGAACCAGATGCGCGGAGCGCTGAAGACGCTCGGAGTGATGACCGGCTCGACGAAAGGCCGTGGGTTCATGCCGCGCGTCGTCGCGCTGCGCGCGGACAACGACTGGCTCGGTCCCATCCTCGACCCGCTGATCGCGGCCCGTGCTGCCATCGCAAAGCAGCTGCGGATGGTGTCGGAAAGCGTGCTCGTGGCCGCGAGAGAGGATGCCGACGTTCGCCGCATGATGACCGTGCCCGGGATCGGCGCCATGACGGCGCTGGCGTTCAAGGCAGCGATCGACGATCCCAAGCGCTTCACCTCGTCCACGAAAGTCGGCCCCTACCTCGGTTTGACGCCGCGGCAGTACCAGTCCGGCGAGAGCGAGTGGTTCGGAGGCATCGGCAAGACCAACGATCCGCTCTTGCGCGCCTATCTCTACGAGGCCGCGGGTGTGCTCATGACCCGCGTGCGTCGCGACTGCCCGCTCAAGGAGTGGGCCAAACGGCTCGCCAAGCGTATCGGATGGAAGCGGGCCTCGATCGCCGTCGCGCGCAAGCTTGCCGTCATCCTGCACGCGATCTGGCGCGACGGCACCGAGTTCTCCTGGAAGGCCGGCGAACCCAACCCGGCCTGATTTACGACAACCGAGCTTCCGCGCGAGCGGAAGGCGTCCCTGCCGGGACGACGGGCAGATTGACCTCGTAGCGACCGTGGCGGGCCCTAGACGCACCGCGTGGGTAACATGTGAGGCATCTTCTCGACGAAGCCCATCGCTGAGGCGGGCAATCCGACCTCGTAAAGAACCTTGCGCCCGGCATCGGCCGCCGTCACTCAAGCGTATGCGTTTGCAAAGGCTGATACGAAGGATTTGGGCGGCTCCCTCCCTTCGGTCGGGCCACGCTCTATCGCGCGGGCCAAGAGGCCCGCGCGACCGAGCCCCGCCATGCGGGTCTCGGCCCTTCGGGTCGCGATCGTTGCCGCTTCCGTCTGCGTGCCATGTGACGACAGAGGCATGCGCCGCTTCTCCACGCTCCGCGGGGGCAGCGAAATGTTCTGTTCGTGCCGGCGGTCGACCTGGGACCGCTTGGCTCCCCACTGCCCAGCATCGTCCTACCGTGCTCGGAGCCGTCAAGGACAAGCCTTCGGCGGCGCTGAAGAAGCGCCGTCCTTGACCGCTCCTGCGCGCGGAAGGAAACGCTCTGCATTGGGGAATGGGCTGGAGTGGTTGCAAAGAAAAAGCGTCGTGCCTGTGGCCCGTGCCCTTGACACGACCACCCGCCATCAAAGAACGGCCGCTTCTGTAATCCGATCCCCCGCGTCAAGCTCCAACCCCTCTTTCTTCTCTTTCGCTCATTTCCCTTGTTCGACCGCGCCGCAGGCTTTCCCTCGCCCCGACCGCAGGATGCCGAGGCCGGCGCGCGCAGGGCGTGTCAAGGCTGGCCGCTCTTC
>DATBKR010000696.1:0-3604 GCA_036555805.1 Hyphomicrobiaceae bacterium
GCTGGGCGCCTTCGACGTCCTGATCGGCATCAACCTGCTGCGCGAGGGCCTCGACATCCCCGAGTGCGCGCTGGTTGCCATCCTCGACGCCGACAAGGAGGGCTTCCTCCGCAGCGAGACGTCGCTGATCCAGACCATCGGTCGAGCCGCCCGCAACGTCGACGGCCGCGTGCTGCTCTACGCCGACGGCATGACCGGCTCGCTGGAGCGGGCCATCGCCGAGACCGACCGCCGCCGCGAGAAGCAGCAAGCGTGGAACGCGGCCAACTGCATCACGCCGGAGTCGGTGCGCAAGTCCATCGCCGACGTGCTGTCCTCGGTCTACGAGCAGGACCACGTGACGGTAGATACGGGCCTGGCCGAGCAGGCCACGCCCCTGATCGGCCACAACCTGGAGGCCGTGATCTCGGGCCTCGAAAAGAAGATGCTGAAGGCCGCGGCCGACCTGGAGTTCGAGACCGCCGCCCGCCTGCGCGACGAGATCAAGCGCCTGCGCGAGACCGAGCTCGCCGTCGCCGACGACCCACTCGCCCGCCAGGCCGACGTGGAGGATCGCGCCGGGTCATATGCAGGCGAGCGGAAGTACGGGAGAGCGCCGGGGTCAGACCCCTCGCGCAAGCGCTCCGGTTCCCACTCGAACGTTGGAGGCGAGGGGTCTGACCCCGCGTCCCGCATCCGGCGCGAGTACCAGCCCGTGCAGCCCACATACGCCCAGAGCACGACCGTGCCCGGCACCCGCGCCCGCAAGCCGACGTTGGACGAAATGGGTTCAGCGGCGAATCGTCCGGTCCCGGCGCGGTCTCCCCAGGTCGACTCCCGCGCCAAGGCCGGCGCCTACGGCGAGAAGGTGCGCGGACCCCACAAGCCCACCCTGGACGAGATGGGCCCCCACGCCGAGCGCGGCCTGCCCGTCGCCGGCAAGCCGATCCCGCTCAAGCCGCCCGCCAGCACAGAATGGGGGCCAGACCGCTCGCGCAACCGGTCCGATGCAAATCGAAGCGTTGGAGGCGAGGGGTCTGACCCGCGCCCCGAAAAGAAGAAGCACCGCCACGGCCGCCCCAGGAAGACCGGCCGGCCGGGGCAATAGCGCTGCGACGGGGGCGCATGACGACCAAGCCACGCGAGGCCTTTCCCACGCTGTCCTCCCGACGGCTGCGCCTCAGGCGCGTCGAGCGCAGCGATGCGGGCGGCTTGCACGCCTGCTTCGGCGACCCCGAGGCGATGCGATACTGGGACTTCCCGCCGCTTGAAACGATCGCGGAAACCGAACGCATACTGCGCTGGCTGGCCAAGACCGCCAGCCCCTGCGACCACCTGGCGTGGGCCATCACCGAGATCGCAAGCGATGCGTGCATCGGCATGGTCTGCTATCACCATCGGGAGGCCCGCAACAGACGCCTGGAGCTCGGCTACATCGTCGCTCCGCAGCACCACCGCCGCGGCTTCGGCACGGAGGCGGTGCAGGCGGTGCTGGACTACTGCGTGGGCAAGCTCGGCGCGCATCGGGTGCAGGCCTTCGTGCACCCGGAGAACACGGCCTCGATCAGGCTGGTTGAGCGCCTCGGGTTTCGCTGCGAGGGAGGTCCCCTGACGGACTATTGGCGCGTCGGCGGCGGCTACCGCAGCGCCATGCTCTACGCGTTCATTGCACCTGCTTGACCTCCGGGCCGGCCCCGCGTTCCGCTGACCCGCAGGGTCTGATCTACTTGCGCGCGATGACGATCGCCTCGTCGAGGCTGAACCACAGGGCGCCGGCGTCGAGCCGCGGCTTGAGGAATGCCTTCAGCGCCGGGGTGCCCTCCTCCAGCATGGCACGCAGGCGCGCGACGTTGGCCGCGTCAACGTCCATACGTTGCGCCCAGGGAGCGAACTCCATGGCCTTGGGCAGGATCTCCCGGTGCAGCACCTTGAGGGCGGCGGCGATCACCGTGCTCCACTCGGCAAGGCCGAGGCAGCGGCCGTGGCTCGGATCGCGCAGCTTCTCGAACGCGTTGTAGGCAACCGCGGCGGCGACGAGCTCCGCCTCGGAGAAGCCGGGCGTGGAGAGTGCATCCGGGCCGATGTTGTCCACCAGGGCAAACGTGCCACCGTCCCTCAGCACACGCTGCACTTCGCGCACGAAGCGGGGGACGTCGGGGAAATGGTGCGCGGCGATGCGGCAGGTGACGAGATCGAAGCGCGCGTCCGCGAAGGGGAGCGCCTCGGCATCGGCCACGGCCGTCTCCATGTTGCCGAGCCCCTTCGCCGCGGCGAGCTTGCGCGCCTCCTCCAGCATCTCGTCTGTAATGTCGCTGGCGATCACGTGCGCCACGTGCGGCGCGAACGCCACCGCTGTGTGCCCCGCGCCGGTAGCGATGTCGAGCGCCTGCCAGTCGCTGCGAGGCCGCACCAGCTCGACCAGACGCCCGAGACTCGCGCCCTTGGCATGCGCGGGCGACGTGGCATAGGCCGCCGCATGCGCCCCGAACTGCTGCTGCACGAGCGACTTCGTCATGGGGCTTCCTTATCGGTCCGCCGGCGCCGCACGCCGGCTGCGCCCAGCGATAGCACAAAAGGGGTCAGACCCCCTCGCCTCTGCGCCATCGGCTCCTGCGCCGCGCGGCGGCGAGGGGTCTGACCCCATCACCCCGCAAAATGCGGCATCACCTCGCGTCCGAGCAGCTCCACCGAGCGCATCGCCTCACCCAACGTGATGTCGCCGAAGGTGATGTCGCAGATGAAGTAGTTGGCCCCCGACGTCTCGATCTGTTCGGCGATGTGGCTGCGCGCCGCGGCCGGCGTTCCGGCGAACGCCGCGCCGGCGGCAAGCGGCGGGCCGATCTCCGCCGGCAACGGCACGGCCATGGGGATCTTGGCGCCGCGCTGCACCCACAGCAGCTCGAAATGGCGATGCCAGCGCCGGTAGGCGCGCTCGGCGACGCGGCGCGCCTCGGCTTCCGTCTCGGCCAGCACCATGTGCCGGATCAGCCCCACGAGCGGCGCCGGCTCGGCCGGATGCCCGTTCCTGGCCCACTCGGCACGGAAGCGGTCGGCCACGCGCCGCGCCGCGGGCGCCGGAACCAGGGTGGCGATGTTGGCCTTCTCCTTGGCGGCCCACACCGTTGCGTCGGGCGTGTTGAGGCCGTACCACAGCGGCGGGTGCGGCTTCTGCACCGGCTTCAGCACCATCGGCACGTTGGCGAATTCATAGAATTCGCCCTTGAACGAGAGCACGTCGGAGGTCAGACCCTGCTTGATCACGTGCAGCGCCTCCGGGAACTGGCGCGGGCCGCTGGCCGGGTCCACCCCGTAGAACCCCACCTCGATGGGGGACACGCCGCGGCCCACGCCCAGCTCCAGGCGCCCGCCGCTCATGTGGTCGAGCATGCAGGCCTCCTCGATCAGGCGCAGCGGGTGGTAGAGCGGCAGCAGGTAGACCAGAGGCCCGAAGCGCAGACGCCGCGTGCGCTGCGCCACGGCCGCCATGAACAGCCCCGGCGAAGGCGCGAGCCCGAGCGGCGTGCCGTGGTGCTCCGCCAGGTGGTAGGCGTAGAATCCGAGCCGGTCGTACGCCTCCACCAGCTGCATGCGGCCGGCGATCTGCTCACCCAGCGGCACGCCGCTG
>DATBKR010000697.1:0-13668 GCA_036555805.1 Hyphomicrobiaceae bacterium
TGACGACAATCGCAGGTCCGAGCGCTTAATGGGAAGCCGCTTCGGTGCCGTGGACAAGAGCTTTGCGGCTTTGTAGAGCCGTTTCGCCGCTGTCGATCAGAGTCTAGCGGCCATCAATGCGCGCATCAGCACCGTCGATCACCGCGTCGGTGACATGACGAGCGACCTGGGGCTGATGGTCAAGTCCGAGCTGATGGGCGCGCTCACCAATTTCCAGAACAAGACCGAGATCTACGTCGATCAGCGCCTGGCGGAGAAGGCCGAGTAGGCACCCGGTTTTGCCGCTGCTTCTTGCGGCGCAGCTCGCGTTCGACCCAGACCTTGACGAACAGCACCTTGGCGATTTCGTCGAAGGCCGCTGCCGGATCGAGGTGCTCGCGGTTGCGAATGACGTTGTGGCAAGAATGGAGCAGGTCGGCGAACTCGTCTTCCTTGAAGGTCTTCAGCTTCTTGACGAGTTCTTCAATCTCCTTGTCGCTGGCATCGGCGTGAGGGACATTCTCGATTTCCTCGCAATGGCCGGGCAGCTTGTCCTTGCGGGTTCGCCAGTAGCGGGTTTCACGGTTGTTGTGCGTGACGAAGAACGGGGGCGTTGCTCAACAGTGCGTAATGCTCTCCCTGGGAGTAGTCCTCGGCCTTGATGGTGACGTTGTCGGCCTTGCACTCGACCACGATCAGCGGGGTCTTGCGGTCCGTTTGGTCTTGGGCGGTCCGCCAGATCGACACGTCGGCGCGCGCCTTGCCTGCTCCGGGGCCGTGACGTGCAATTCCTCGTCCATCTGGTCCAGGCTGAAGCCGTACTCGTTGTGCAGAACTAAGACGTAGGCTTGCCGGACGCGCTCCTCTGGAGTTTCGACAAGCCACTTTTGGCGAACATGGGAGAAGATTTGCCCCTTGTCGTTGGTCTTGACCGACAGGATGGGCCGTTCGCCGTTCGATGCCGGCTTTCGGGCAAGGGCCGTCGCGCCGGCGCCGCCAGTGGGTTCTTGCCTAGCCTAGATCCGCCCCGCCTCCACAGCATGGCACGCCACCGCGCGCCCCCCGCGCTCCAGCAGCGCTGGTACATCACTCCGGCACGGCGCAAAGGCGTGGGGGCAGCGCGGGTGGAAGGCACAGCCTGGGGGCGGTGCGAGCGGGTTGGGGATCTCGCCCTCGATCGGGCGGCGGGGCTTGCCGGTCATGCCGAGATCGGGCAGGGCGTCGAGCAGCATGCGCGTGTAGGGGTGGCGCGGGCGCTCGAACAGCTCCGCCGCCGGCGCCATCTCGACCATGCGGCCGAGGTACATGACGCCGATGCGGGTCGCCATATGGCGCACGACGGCCAGGTTGTGGCTGATGAACAGGTAGGAGAGGCCCAGCCGGTCCTGCAGGTCGCGCATCAGGTTCAGGATCTGCGCCTGCACCGATACGTCGAGCGCGCTGGTGGGCTCGTCGCACACCAGGAACTCCGGCATGGAAGAGAGCGCGCGGGCGATGCAGATGCGCTGGCGCTGGCCGCCGGAGAACTCGTGCGGATACTTGGCGCCGTCGGCCGGGTCGAGGCCGACGAGGCGCAAGAGCTCTGCGACGCGGTGCTGCGTCTCGCGCCGGTCCTTGGCGAGACCGAACGCCCGGATCGGGTCGGCGACGATGCGGGCAACGCGCCAGCGTGGGTTGAGGCTGGCGAACGGGTCCTGGAAGATCATCTGCAGGCGGCGGCGCAACCGCTGGCGCTCGCGGTGCCTCGCCGCCTGGCGCCGTGGGGCCCACATGTCGATGCCGTCGATGCTGACGCGGCCCGCGGTGGGCGGCAGCAGCCCCACGGCCATGCGCGCCAGCGTGGACTTGCCGGAACCGGACTCGCCCACCAGCGCCAGCGTCTCGCCGCGGGCGATGGCGAAGGACACCGCGTTCACCGCCGTCAGGTGGCGGCGTCCCTCGCGCGCGATCATGCGCTCCAGCCAGGGCTTGGACACGTCGAAGACGCGCGTAAGGTTGCGGACCTCGACGAGCGGCGGCGCCGTCATGCGCCGGCCTCGGCCGGCTCGACGCGCGGCTCGGCATAGAGCCAGCAGGCGGCTTCGCACGACGGCCCCACCGGCAGCCGCTCCGGCCTCTCCACGCGGCAGCGGTCGAACGCATGGGCGCAGCGCGGATGGAATGCGCATCCGGCGGGGATGGCACCGAGCCGCGGCATCGCACCGGGAATCTGGGTGAGGCGGGGCGCGCGCGCCGCCACCGGCGGAATGGCGCCCATCAGGCCTCGCGTATAGGGGTGGTGGGGGCTCAGCACCACGTCCCGCACCGGGCCGATCTCCACGATGCGGCCGGCGTACATGACCGCCACGCGGTCGGCCATCTCCGCGATCACCCCCATGTCGTGGGTGATGAGCAGCACCGCGGTGCCGCGCTCCCGGGCCAGCCGCTTCAGAAGGGCGATGATCTGCGCCTGGATGGATACGTCGAGCGCGGTGGTCGGCTCGTCGGCGATCAGCAGGTCGGGCCCGGCGCACAGCGCCAGCGCCAGAACCACGCGCTGCCGCATGCCGCCGGAAAACTCGTGCGGGTAACTGTCGAGGCGCGCCTCCGCGCCCTGGATGCCGGTCTCCCGCAGCAGGGCCACGGCCCGCTCGCGCGCGGCGGCGCGCGACAGGCTCGCATGGGTCTGGATGGTCTCGACGATCTGGGCGCCGATGCGATAGAGCGGGTTGAGGCTGGTGAGCGGGTCCTGGAACACCATGCCGATGCGGCGGCCCCGCACCTTGCGCATCGCCTCCGCGGGCAGCGTGTCGATGCGCTGGCCGCTTAAGCGCACCTCGCCGCCCAGGATGCGCCCCGGCGGCTCGATCAGGCCGATGATGGCGGCGCCGGTGAGCGACTTGCCGGCGCCCGATTCGCCCACCACGCCCAGCACCTCGCCGGCCTCGATGTCGAACGAGACGCCATCGACGGCGGTGAGCGTCCCGCGCCGTGTCGGGAACCCCACTTTCAGGTTTCGGACGGACAGGACCGGCTCAGCCATGCGGGATCCTATCATTGCAGCTTGGGGTTCAGGGCATCGCGCAGCCAGTCGCCGAGCAGGTTCACGGCCAGCGCCAGCAGGGCGAGCGTGACGCCCGGGAAGGCCACCATCCACCACGAGCCGGAGAACAGGTACCGGTTGCCGATCTGGATCATGGTGCCGAGCGAGGGCTCGGTCGGCGGCAGGCCGACGCCCAGGAACGACAGCGTAGCCTCGGTGATGATGGCCAGGGCGAGGTTGATGGTGGCGATCACCAGCACCGGGCCCGTGACGTTGGGCAGGATGTGCTGGAACATGATCTTGATCGGGCTGAGCCCGATCAGCCGGGCGGCCTCCACGTATTCCTTGTTGCGCTCCACCAGCGTCACCCCGCGCACCGTGCGGGCGTACTGCACCCAGTAGGCAAGGCCGATGGAGATCACCAGCACCCAGAACTTCGCCGCCTCCAGCCGGTAGTTCTTGAACACCGCCAGCATCACCCCGTCGATCAGCAGGGCGGTGAGGATGGCGGGGAAGGTGAGCTGCACATCGGCGATGCGCATGATCGCGGCATCCGTGCGCCCGCCCGCGTAGCCGGCCCACAGCCCCAGGGTTACGCCGAGCACGGTGGCGAGCAGCACCGCGCTGATGCCGATCAGGAGCGAGGAGCGGGTGCCGTAGAGGATGGTGGAGAGGATGTCGCGGCCCTGGTCGTCGGTGCCGAGCAGGTAGCGGCCGTCGCCCCCCTGCGCCCAGGCGGGCGGCGTGTTGGCGTCGAGCAGGCTCAGGGAGCTCAGGTCGTAGGGGTCCTGCGGGGCGATCAGCGGGGCCAGCAGCGCCGCCGCGAGCATCAGCACCGTCACCAGCGCCGCCGCCACCACCAGCTTCGAGCGCACGAAGCTGTGGACGAGGTCGCTGTCGGCGATGCGCCGCCACCACCCGTCATCCCGGCCGGAGCGACGCGAGCCAGGGGCGAGCGGCGCTCCGAGCCGGGACCTCGTGAGAGGTTCGACTCGCTCCGGGAGGTCCCGGATAGTCTCGCCTTCGGCTCGGCTTCCGGGATGACGGGTGTCGGCGGCTTCGTCACTCATGCGCCGCGCCCCAGGATGCGGATGCGCGGGTCGATGCGCACGTAGACGAGATCGACGATCAAGTTGATCGCCACGAACAGGAAGGCCACCAGCAGCAGATAGGCCGCCATCACCGGAATGTCGGCGAACTGCACGGCCTGGATGAACATGAGGCCCATGCCGGGCCACTGGAACACCGTCTCGGTGATGATGGAGAATGCGACGATGGCGCCGAGCTGCAGGCCGATCACCGTGACGACCGGAACCAGCGTGTTCTTGAGCGCGTGCCCGAAATTGATGGCGCGCTCGGACAGGCCGCGCGCGCGGGCAAACTTGATGTAGTCGGTGCGCAGCACCTCCAGCATCTCGGCACGCACCAGCCGCGTCACCAGCGTCATCTGGAACAGGCCCAGCGTGACGGCCGGCAGGATCAGCGCCTTGAGGCCCGAGGCGGTCAGCAGGCCGGTGCGCCAGAAGCCGAGGCTCACCACCTCGCCGCGCCCGAACGACGGCAGCAGGTGCAGCCAGACCGAGAAGACGTAGATGAGGAGGATGCCGATCAGGAAGGTGGGCAGCGAGACGCCGATGAGGGAGACGGTGAGGAACACCTTGGAAAGCCAGCTGTCGCGGTGGATGCCGGTGTAGACCCCCATGGGGATGCCGAGGGCGACGGCCAGCAGCGCGGCGGCCAGCGCCAGCTCGATGGTGGCGGGAAAGCGTTCGGCCAGCAGCGTCAGCACCGGCTGCTTCATCTGGTAGGAGATGCCGAAATCGAGCCGCACGGCGCTGACGATGAAATGGGCGAACTGGACGAACACCGGATCGTCGAGCCCGAGCTCCTGCCGCATCCGCAGCCGGTCCTCGAGCGAGGTGTCCTGGCCCGCCATCTGGCTGACGGGATCGCCCACGTAGCGGAACAGCACGAACGCAAGCAGCGCCACGGCGAGCATCACCATGAGCGCTTCGATGAACCGTCGGATGGCGAACGCGAGCATAGTTCTCGTAGGTTGGGTCAACGCCGGCGAAAGCCGGCGGCCGACCCAACACGTGTTGGGTCTCGCTTCGCTCGACCCAACCTACCCTTATTTCATCTTCGCCCAGTAGAACAGGATCTGGTTGTCGGCCCGCTGCACAATGTCCACCTTGTCGGAGACGCCCCACACCAGGGCCTGCTGGTGCAGCGGAATCACGCCGGCCTCCTCGTGGTTGATGCGATAGGCCTCGGCGATCATGGCGTCGCGCTTGGCGCGATCGGTCTCGACCAGGATCTTCTTGTTGAGCGCGTCGATCTTGGGGTTGCAGTATCCGCCGTAGTTGAAGAGCCCGCCCTTCCCGTCGGCGTCGCGGCAGCCGATGATGTTGGCGATCACGTTCCAGCTGTCGAACGAGCCCGGCGTCCAGCCGAGCAGGTTGAACGAGGAGTTGTATTTGCTGGTGACGCCCGCCTTCTCGAAGTACTTGGTCTTCGGCATGGCGTTGAGCTTCACCTTGATGCCGACGCGCGCCTCCATCTGCGCCACCGCCTGGCAGATCGCCTCGTCGTTGACGTAGCGGTCGTTGGGGCAGTCCATCTCCACCTCGAAGCCATCCGGATAGCCCGCTTGCGCCAGCAGCTTCTTGGCGGCGGCCACGTCATGGGGCCAGCGCTTGAACTCGCCGGCGCGGGAGAACAGCAGCGGCGAGATCAGGATGGCCGAGTTGGCCGACATGCCGCGCATGACCTTGGTGTGGATCGCGTCCATGTCGATGGCCTGGTACACCGCCCGGCGCACGCGGGCGTCCTTGAAGGGGTTCTTTCCCTTCACGTTGGAGTAGAGCAACTCGTCGCGGAAGGAGTCCATGTTAAGGAAGATGGTGCGCAGCTCCGGCCCGGTGAGCACGCGGGTGCCCGGGTTGTTCTTCACGCGCTCCACGTCCTGCACCGGCACCGGGTCCATCATGTCGATGTCTCCCGAGAGGAGCGCGGCCACCCGCGTGGCGTCGGACTTGATGGTCTGGAACACCACCTCGTCGAGGTTGTGTTCCACCTTGCCCCACCAGTTCGGATTGGGCTTGAACACCGTCTTCACGCCAGGCTCGTGGCTGACGACCATGAACGGGCCGGTGCCGTTGATCTTCAGCGCGAACGGGTTGAGCGAGGTTGCCGTCGCGGCCTGCGCGTTGACCGCGCCGTTCGCCTCGGCCCACTTCTTGGAGAAGATATACCAGGTGTCCCACTCGGCGTTGAGGATGGGATTGGGGGAGGCGAGGACGAAATCGACTGTGTGGTCGTCGACCTTGACCGCCTTCATGTCGGCCGGCGCCCGCGTCTTGATCTCCGAGCCGGGACTGCGCATGCGGTCCACGGAGAAGAGCACGTCGTCGGCGGTGAAGTCCTCGCCGTTGTGGAACTTGACGCCCTTGCGCAGATAGAAGCGCCATCTGAGCGGATCGACGATCTCCCATCGCTCGGCGAGGCCGGGGACGATCTTCAGGTCCTTGTCGCGCTTGGTGAGGCCCTCCATCACGTTGCCCAAGGCGCCCAGGGTGAAGGTCTCGTTGAGGGTGTAGGGATCGAGCGAGTTGAGCGCGCCCTGGAAGGCGTAGCGGAAAGTCTTGGCTGCGGCCGGATTGGCGGCGAGCGCGAGCGCAAGCACGCCAGTCAGGGCGACGGATCGGCGCTTCATGCGTATCCCCTTGTTGCTCAACAGTCGGCTGCCCGCCGAGAGATAGTGGCCGAACTGGCGAAGGCGGTCCAGCCGAGCCTTGACCCAGCTGTGTGCGGAGACCTATGTGCAGGGGTCTGGACTGCTCAAGCCACAGGCGTCGAACATGAAAAACACCGCCAGCGCGGGGAAAGACCGTATCAAGGGCGCCATCGGCGACTGGGAGACTGTGATCGGTCTGGAAGTGCACGCGCAGGTTGCCTCCAAGGCCAAGCTTTTCTCGGGCGCCTCCACAGCGTTCGGCGGCGAGCCGAATTCCCACGTGTCGCTGGTCGATGCGGCCATGCCGGGCATGCTGCCCGTGATCAACGAGGCGTGCATCGCCCAGGCCGTGCGCACCGGCCTCGGCCTCAACGCCAAAATCAACCTGGTCTCGGTGTTCGACCGCAAGAACTACTTCTACCCGGACCTGCCGCAGGGCTACCAGATCAGCCAGTACAAGCAGCCCATCGTCGGCGAAGGCGCAGTCGAGGTGGACCTGGACGGCGAGACGGTCGAGGTCGGCATCGAGCGGGTGCACCTGGAGCAGGACGCCGGCAAGCTGATCCACGACCAGCACGCCGAGTACTCGCTGGTGGACCTGAACCGCGCCGGCGTCGCCCTGATGGAGATCGTGTCCAAGCCCGACCTGCGTTCGGCGAGGCAGGCGCAGGCCTATGTGGTCAAGCTGCGCTCGATCCTGCGCTATCTCGGCACCTCCGACGCCGACATGGAGAAGGGCAACCTGCGGGCCGACGTCAACGTTTCGGTGCGGCGCATGGGCGATACCGAGTTCGGCATCCGCTGCGAGATCAAGAACGTCAACTCCATCCGCGCCATCGGCCAGGCCATCGAGTACGAAGCGCGGCGGCAGGTCGACATCCTGGAGGACGGCGGCTCGATCGAGCAGGAGACGCGCCTGTTCGATTCCGCCAAGGGCGTCACCCGCTCCATGCGCTCCAAGGAGGAGGCTCACGACTACCGCTATTTCCCCGATCCCGATCTGCTGCCCCTGGAGCTGACGCAGGACTATGTGGACGCGCTGCGCAAGGGCCTGCCGGAGCTGCCGGACGAGAAGCGCGCGCGCTTCGTCAAGCAGTACGGCCTCTCGGCCTACGATGCGGGGGTGCTGACGGCCGAGCGCGAGAGCGCCGACTTCTTCGAGGCGGTGGCCAGGGGCCGCGACGGCAAGACCGCCGCCAACTGGGTCGTCAACGAGCTGTTCGGCCGCCTCAACAAGGACGGCCTGGAGATCGGTGCCAGCCCGGTTTCCGCCGCCCAGCTGGGCGGCATCATCGACCTGATCGGCTCCGGCGCCATCTCCGGCAAGATCGCCAAGGACGTGTTCGAGATCGTCTGGAGCGAGGGCGGCGTTCCCGCCGACATCGTGGAGAAGCGCCGCCTCAGGCAGGTCACCGACACCGGCGCCATCGAGGCCGCCGTGGATGCGGTGATCGCCGCCAACCCCGACAAGGCGGCGCAGGCCGGGGCCAAGCCGCAGGCCGTCGGCTGGTTCGTCGGCCAGGTGATGAAGGCCACCGGCGGCAAAGCCAACCCCCAGGCCGTCAACGACCTGCTGAAGCGGAAGCTGGGGCTGTAGGGTGCGATAAGCGAAGCGCATCGCACCGCGCCCGCCGGCAAGCGGTCATTTCTTCGAATGCTTGTCGAGGGTGTAGTCGATCTCCGCTCTGATTCTGGCTTTGATTGCGGGCCATTCCTGTTCGGGTTTGAGCCAATCCGCCACCGCAAGCGCCTTCTTCTGCAGGCCGGAGCCAATTGCCGCCATGCCGTGCGAGCAAATCCACCATGGAGACGCTTTCGATGAAAACATTTCCTCTGCGTCCTTTATTCGGCGCATCGAGCTAAAGAATAGTTCGTTATCCGAAAGCATGGATCGGCATTCGGGCATCTGCAGCGCGAACATTGTCGCCTGAACTCCGGCGCTGGCCGTCGCGTCCTTGCACCGGTAGGCGTCGTATCGAATGCGTCCGCTCGCCAACGCAAAGAGATGCGATGCCCGTTGGGGGTCGGTGCTGCAGGTCCGTCTCACGACCTCGTAAGCGAAGGGTGGGGGGAGATTGTCCAGATTGCCGCTGAGGGCGGATATGATCTCCGAATCCCGATCACGCGGGATCTTTCGCAACTCCTGGACCTTTCTTATCACTCCGCCCCAGCCGTCTCCTGCGGTCTGAATATTCGTTATCGGCTCGTTTGTCTGTATCTCGATCTGAGGCGTGCGCGGCTGCTCCTGCGCAAAGGCGCGATCAAGCGAAAGCGCCGCCATCAAGGAAAGTGCCGCAGAAATTCGAGCAGCCTTCATAATCCGGTCCCCAGCTCCACTCCTGACGAACATCGTGTTCGGCAGGCTCCCCAGCTTCGGCTTGGCCGCGCAATCCCGTCAACGTGGCTGATGAGAAACTTGGGGCGTGTGGTGCCTGCGTCGCGCTTTTCCAGAAGCCTGGAGCCGGATCAGGTGGGCCTGCCGATCCCTGCGCGCACCTTGGTGATTCTGCGCGGCGCCGCCTGGTCGTCGCCATGCGTCTGCGTCAATACAGCCGAGCGGCAAAGCGCAACGGCTGGTTCATACGGCAGGCGCCAGGTCCTGCCTCAACATGCAGCAACGAAAGGAGAATCCGTTTTCGCTGGTTGCCCTCCACAGTGTTGCCGCGCTCGGCTTCCGCTGGCCGCGGGGTGGGTGTATAAGCCGCGCCCACTTCGGTGGCGCATCTCGCGCTGCAGCAGTCGAGAAGCTGCCATTATGGCACAATTTACGGCCGCGGCGCCCGGCGCCGACTCCGGGCAAAGCACCCAGGACAAGCATTTCTGGGCGCTGGCGCTGGGCTCGATCGGGGTCGTCTACGGCGACATCGGCACCTCGCCCCTCTACGCTCTGAAGGAGGCCGTCAAGGCCGCCACCGACAACGGTGCGGCGGGGTCCGAGGCCGTGCTGGGCATCCTGTCGCTGATGACGTGGACGCTCATCCTGATCGTCACGCTCAAGTATGTCCTGATCCTGCTCAACGCCGACAACAAGGGCGAGGGCGGCACCTTCGCCCTGATGGCGCTGGGCCAGTCGGTGGCCAAGCGCAGCGCGCCGCTGATCCTGGCGCTCGGCGTCGCGGGCGCCGCCTTCTTCTACGGCGACGCCGTGATCACGCCCGCCATCTCGGTGCTGTCGGCCGTCGAGGGCCTGAACCTGATCGCGCCGCAGATGCAGCACGCAGTGCTGCCCATCACCCTGGCCATCCTGGTGGGCCTGTTCGCCGTCCAGTCGCGCGGCACCGCCAAGGTAGCCCAGTTCTTCGGCCCCATCACGCTCATCTGGTTCCTCGCGCTCGCCGCGGGCGGCCTGATCCACCTGATCGACGACCCGCGCGTCTTCATGGCGCTCAACCCGTGGCTCGGCATCAGATTCATCATGACGCACGGCATGATCGCCCTGGTGGTGATGGGGCTCGTGTTCCTGGTGGCCACCGGCGCCGAGGCGCTCTATGCCGACCTCGGCCACTTCGGCCGCAAGCCCATCCAGGCGGCGTGGCTGAGCGTGGTTTTGCCCTCGCTGTTCCTCAACTACTTCGGGCAGGGCGCACTGGTGCTGGCGCACCCGGAGGCGATCGAGAACCCCTTCTACCGGCTCTACCCCGGCTGGGCGCTGATCCCCATGGTGGTGCTGGCGACGATGGCCACCGTCATCGCCAGCCAGGCCGTGATCACGGGCGCCTTCTCCTTCACGCGCCAAGCCATCCAGCTCGGATTGATTCCCCGCCTGGAGATCCGCCACACGTCGGAGAGCGTCGCCGGCCAGATCTTCCTGCCGCGCGTCAACCAGCTCCTGTTCGTGGGCGTGCTGCTGGTGACGGTCGCCTTCCGCGACTCGGGCAATCTGGCCGCGGCCTACGGCCTGTCGGTGACGGCCACCATGGTCATCGACAGCCTGATGGCGTTCTTCGTGGTGTGGCGCAACTGGGGCTGGCACGTGTGGAAGGCCGCCGGCATGATGCTGCCCCTGTTCCTGATCGAGGCGGCGTTCCTGACGGCCAACCTGTTCAAGATCCCCGAGGGCGGCTGGCTGCCGCTCTCCATCGCCGGCATGATCGGGCTGTCCGTGTTCACCTGGGTGCGCGGCGCCAAGTCGCTGGCGCGCGCCACGCGCAAGGACGAGGCCGAGCTCGACTGGCTCTTGCGCAAGCTCGACGCCAAGCCGCCGCACCGCGTGCCCGGAACCGCGGTGTTCCTGACGGCCGACCCCTACACCGCGCCGACCTCGCTCCTGCACAACCTGAAGCACAACCGCGTGCTGCACGAGCGCAACATCATCCTGACCATCAAGACCGAAGATGTGCCGCGCGTGCAGCGACACGAACGCATCGAGGTCAACAAGGTGGCGGGCGCCTTCATCCGCGTGATCGCCCACTATGGATTCATGGAGACGCCGAGCGTGCCCAAGATCATCGAGCATTGCCGGCGCAAGGACCTCAACATCGACATGGGCGCCACCTCGTTCTTCCTGTCGCGGCGCTCGCTCAAGCCCACGCTGAAGTCGGAGATGCCGCGCTGGCAGGAGCGGCTGTTCATCTGGCTCGCCGGACGCGCCGAGGACGCGACGGAGTACTTCCGCATCCCGAGCGACCGCGTGGTGGAAGTCGGCACCCAGGTCATGGTCTGAGGCCTTCGGGAAATTCTCGCGCCGGAACGGCCGGGGTCAGACCCCTCGCGCCAGCGCCGGCATTGAATTGCAAAGTGGGTGGCGAGGGGTCTGACCCCGTCACTCGCGCCGGAACGTGCAGATCGTGTCGTGGCCGGGGTGCGTGTTGGCGGCCGCGAGCCGCAACACGGAGGAGGCTTCGCGGTAAACCAACACCCCCGGCCAATGTCCCGCGCCATGCCCGAGGTTGAGCACCATGGCCGTCGCCGCCTCGTCGCCAACCGGATACAGGGCGCCGCCCATGGTGCCGGTGCTGCTCGCATTTGTCGCCGGTGCAGTGGATGCGTGCACTTACCTGGCGCTCTTCGGCTTGTTCGTGGCTCAGTTGACAGGCAGCTTCGTCACGGTCGGGGTCGAACTCGTCAGGCACGGCCCGGCTCCGCCGATCCAGGTGCTGGCGCTGCCGCTGTTCTTCGTCGCGGGGGCGGTCATTGTGCTTCTTGCCCATTCGGTCCCGACGCGCGGACTGGCGCTGCCGCTGGCGATCGAAACCCTGCTTCTGGCCGGCTTCATGGCGACGGGTCTCGCCGCGGCGCCTTTCGCCGATACCGGCACGCCTTCGGCGCTTCTCGTCGGCACGCTGGGCCTGCTGGCGATGGGCGTGCAGAGCGCGACCGTCCGGCTGATGCTGCCCGGGGTGGCTTCCACCAACGTGATGACGATCAACACCAGCCAGCTGGCCATCGACGTGGCCCGATGGCTGATTGCCGCCTTCCGGCCCGCCGACCGCGCGTCCAGAGCGGCTGCGACCCGCAGAATCGCCGCACTCGCTCCGGTCATGGCGGGCTTCTTCGCGGGATCGGTTCTGGGCGCCATCGGCTTCACCCACGTGGGCTTCTGGTCCCTGCTCCCCCCGATCCTCCTCCTTCCGGGGCTCGCCTGGTGGTCCGACCGTAGGGCGGGTTAGGGTGAAGCCCGTAACCCGCCGTGAACGACCACAAGACTGCCGAATGGTGGGTTATACTACGCGCCTTCGGCGCTAACCCACCCTACATTCCTGCGCAGCCATGGAGCGGGGTCAGCCCTCGCGCAGACCTTTGAGCGGAGTCGCACGGTTGCAGGCGACGGGTCTGACCCATCACCGGTCACAGCGCCGCCGACATGCCGCCGTCCACGGCCAGCTCGGCGCCGGTGACGTAGGAGGCATCGTCGCTGGCCAGGAACAGGGCCGCCCTGGCCACCTCCTCGGGCTGGCCGAGGCGGCGGAGCGCGGTGGCCTCCACCAGGGCCTTCTCGACGGCCGGGTTCTTCAGGGCGCGCGCCGTCAGCGCCGTGTGCACGAAGCCTGGGCACAGCGCGTTCACGCGGATGCCGAACGGGGCGTATTCCACGGCGAGCCCGCGCGTCAGCGCCGTCACCGCGCCCTTGGTGGCGGAATAGGCGGCGAGCTGGCGCAGGCCGCGGTGCGCCATGATCGAGGCGACGTTGATGAGCGAACCGCGCCCGGAGGCCTTGAGCAGGGCGAAGCCGTCGCGCGCCACGCGCACCACGCCGTCGAGGTTGACCTCGCGGATCCTGGCCCAGTCGGCGTCGCTCAGGTGCCGGAAGTCGCCGCGCACGTTGAGGCCGGCGTTGTTGACCAGCACGTCGAGGCGGCCGTGCCCTGTCTCCGCCGCGCGGAACATGGCGGTGACGTCGTGGCCCAGCGATACATCGGCCGTGACCGGCGTCGCCGCAAGGCCCGCCTTGACGAGTTCGGCCGCCGCGGTCTCGGCGGCGGCGCCGTTCACGTCGGCCAGGTAGACGTGAGCGCCCTCCTCGGCGAACAGCTGCGCCGTGGCGCGGCCGATGCCCGAGGCCGCCCCGGTCACGAGCGCAACGCGTCCCTCAAGCCGTTTCATCGTAGCCCTTCTTCGCAGGCAGCGGCACCTTGGGCGGCGGTGGATGCGGCGCCGCCACCTTCTCGCGCATGGTCACCAGCTCCTCCGCGATCGACGGATGCAGCGCCATGGTGGCGTCGAAGTCGGCCTTGGTGGCGCCCATCTTCAGCGCGATCGCCGCCATCTGCACGATCTCGGCCGCATCCGGCCCGAGGATATGGCAGCCCACCACCCGGTCGCTGTCGGCGTCCACCAGCAGCTTCAGGAGCACGCGCTCGTCGCGGCCCGACAGCGTGTTCTTGAGCGGCCGGAAGCGGGCGCGATAGCAGTCGAGATCGGGATAGCGCTGGCAGGCGATGTGCTCCGGCAGCCCCACCGTGCCGATCTCGGGCGTCGAGAACACGGCGGT
>DATBKR010000698.1:0-5587 GCA_036555805.1 Hyphomicrobiaceae bacterium
TGGCGCTCCCTACGGGAGTCGAACCCGTCTTTTCAGATTGAAAATCTGACGTCCTAACCGATAGACGAAGGGAGCCTGGTGCGCCGCGCGGGAGACTGCCACGACCAGCGCGCGAAGTGCCGGCGGGGGTGCGACACCATCTGCTGGCCTGGGCTGCTGGCCTGGGACCACGGCGCGATATAGTTGGGTTTGCAGGAGGTGGCAAGCTGCGCCGCCGCGCCCGGCGCGTCCCGGTTGCTCTGCTCTCGACTGTTGGCGCCATGCCTTCGCCGCGCGCAATGGCTTCGCGGTCGAGGGCGCGTAGCGGCGCGAGAGCCTCCCCGACCATCCTTGGGTGCCCCGATCCGCCTGCCTGCCGGGACCCTGTCGCGCGGGCGCCCCAGGCCGCGCCCGGGCAGCGCCGCGACCCGAGCGCCGCTCGACCGCCGCGAGCGCCGAGCGCAAACGGCGGCGCCCAGCTAGGCCGCCGTCAGCCGCGCCAGCACCGCGTCGGACACCTCGAAGTTGGAGTAGACGTTCTGCACGTCCTCGTCGTCGTCGAGGGCGGCGATCAGCTTGAGCACCGAGGCAGCCCTCTCCTCGTCCACCGCCGCGGTCAGCGTCGGCTTCCACAGCGCCTTCACGGAGGCCGACTCGCCCAACTTGCCATCGAGCGCCGACGACACGGCCGCGAGGTCTTCGAAGGCGCACGTGACGAGGTGCCCATCCGCATCCGACCGCACGTCGTCGGCGCCCGCCTCGATGGCGGCTTCCAGAACCGCATCGGCGGACCCTGCGCGCGCCGGATAGGCGATCTCCCCAACGCGGGCGAACATATGCGACACCGAACCGGTGGCCCCGAGATTGCCGCCGTGCCTGGTGAACACGGCGCGGATGGCACCACCGGTGCGATTTCGGTTGTTGGTGAGGGCCTCCACGAGGATCGCGACGCCGCCGGGGCCATAGCCCTCGTAGCGGATGGCCTCGTAGCTCTCCGTCTCTCCGCCGGCGGCCTTCCTGATGGCGCGCTCGATGTTATCCTTGGGCATGTTCTCGGCGCGCGCCGCCTGGATGGCGAGGCGCAGACGCGGGTTCATGTCGGGCTCGGGCACCCCCGTCCTGGCCGCCACGGTGAGCTCCCGGGCAAGCTTGGCAAACACCTTGGAGCGTGCCGCGTCCTGGCGCCCCTTGCGGTGCATGATGTTCTTGAATTGCGAATGGCCGGCCATCGACGTCGCGTCTACCATTTGGGTTTCAGCAGGTCTCCGCGGGAGTATAGTTCAGTCCATCTGGAATACGAATCGGACAATGGGCTATCGCCCGCTCCATACTGGGCTCAAGCCCAGGCGGACCTGGCTAGTAGGCCGGCTGCGTGAAAGTCAACACGCAACCCGCACCGGGAAGGCGTGCAGCCCGTCCGGCGGCCGGTCCAGGGGCCACGGGACGGGCGGGCATGCCCAGGGGCGCTGGCCGGCCAGCCAGGGTGCTGGCGCCCCCACTACGCGGCGAGAGGCATCGCCGCAGCCGCGGCGCAGGCCGGCCGGCGCCGGCGGAACCAGCGCAGCGCAGTGTTCAGGAGCAGAGCCCTGGCCTCGACCTCCTGGATGAGGAGGCCGTCGGCCGCATGGGCGAACGGACGCAGGCGGTGCTCGATGGCATCGGCGCGCTCGCGGGCTTGCACGTACCATGTTGAGTCGAGCGGGCGCGCCCAGGCCTCGCCCAGCTCCATGATGGCGCCCGCCAAGGCGTGGCGCTCGGGGGCGGCGATGTCGTAGCAGATGAGGTAGGTGCGCATGGTCGGTCTCGCGGGGCGGTCTTGTGGGGATGCGGTAGTGGGGGTCATTCCAACGGGGCGCATGGGCTGAACATTGAGAGAACATGGATCGATTCGGGTGCGGCGTCCAGCGTTTGTTCTGCGTTTGTTTCCTGCTCAGGCGTCTCCGAACAGGTCGAGCTGACCATCGGCCTCGGTCGGGGCGGCCCCGGGGGACGCGGCGGTGGAGCCCGAAATCCACGCGTTCGGCCAAACCCGGATGCTGCTGGGCAAAGAGCGCCAGCGCCTTCTCCCGGCTGGTCGCGAAGCGTTTGCCTTCCCAGATCTCATAGAGTCTGCGCGGGTCGCAAGCATAGCGGTCGATGAGGTCTTTGCGGCGGATGCGCAGCCAGCGCGCGATCCAGATGTCGATGGCATCGGCCTCGGTCAGGCGGCGCGGGGCCGGGCCGCGGGGCGGGGGAGCCGAGGAGCGCGGGCGCATGGCGGGTGGGCGGCTTGACGGCCGGGCGGCTTCACACGATTGATCGGGCCCGAGCATAACGCAATCGTGCCCGCTTCGCGCGGCACTCGCTGCATGGGGTTCGTATCCAGTGATCCTGTTCCCTGCGATCGACCTGAAGGAGGGGCGGTGCGTGCGGCTCGCGCGCGGCGAGATGGCGGAGGCCACCATCTTCAACGACGATCCGGCGGCCCAGGCCCGGACCTTCCAGGCGCAGGGCTTCCGCTACCTCCACATCGTGGATCTGAACGGCGCCTTTGCGGGCAGGCCCGTGAACGCTACGGCGGTACAGGCAATTCTGGGGGCGGTTGACATCCCGGTCCAGCTGGGCGGGGGTATCCGCGACCTCGCCACCATCGAGCGCTGGCTCGCCGACGGCGTCCGGCGCGTGATCCTGGGGACGGCGGCGCTGCGCGATCCCGGCCTGGTGCGTGAGGCCTGCCGCCTGTATCCCGGGCGGATCGCGGTCGGTATCGATGCCCGCGACGGCAAGGTGGCCGTGGAGGGCTGGGCCGAGACCAGCACGCTCTCGGCCCTCGAAATGGTGCGCCGCTACGAGGACGCCGGCGTTGCCGCCATCATCCACACCGACATTGACCGCGACGGCATCCTGAAAGGCCTCAACCTGGCGGCCACGGCGCAGTTGGCGCAGGCCACCTCCGTGCCCGTGATCGCCTCGGGCGGTCTTGCCGGGATCGAGGATGTGAAGGCCCTGCTGCGGCCGGAGTATGCTATGCTGGAAGGCGCTATCGCCGGCCGCGCCCTCTACGACGGCCGGCTCGATGCGCGTGAAGCCTTGGCGCTGTTTTCAGGACCTGGTCCATGAGCTATCCGGATTACAGGACGGTGCCCGGCTTCCGCGAGCGAAGCCAGCAGCCGATCGAGGACATCCCGACCGACACGGTAGAGTGAGCCGGTGCTCAAGGTCCGCATCATCCCTTGCCTGGACGTGAAGGGCGGCCGCGTCGTCAAGGGCGTGAGGTTCGTCGACCTCGTGGACGCCGGCGATCCCGTGGAGGCGGCCGCAGCCTACGACGCGGCCGGAGCTGACGAGCTGTGCTTCCTCGACATCGCGGCGAGCCACGAGAATCGCGACACCATCTTCGACGTGGTCGAGCGCACCGCCGCCCGCTGCTTCATGCCCCTCACGGTCGGCGGCGGCGTACGCACCGTCGACGACATTCGCCACCTCCTGCAGGCGGGAGCGGACAAGGTCTCGATCAACACCGCCGCCGTGGCGCGCAGGCAATTCGTGGCCGAGGGGGCCGACAAGTTCGGGGCGCAATGCGTCGTCGTCGCCATCGACGCCAAGAAAGTCTCCGCTGCCGGCGAGACGCCGCGCTGGCAAATCTTCACGCACGGTGGACGCAACCCAACCGGCCTCGACGCCGTTGAATATGCGCGCGAGGTGGTGAACCTCGGGGCGGGCGAGATCCTGCTCACGTCGATGGACCGGGACGGCACCAAGTCGGGGTTCGACCTCGAGCTGACGCGGACCATCGCCGACGCGGTGCAGGTGCCGGTGATTGCCTCGGGCGGAGTGGGCACCCTCAACCATCTCGTTGACGGGGTGAAGGTGGGGCACGCCAGCGCGGTCCTGGCCGCCTCGATCTTTCATTACGGGATTTTCACGATCGGAGAGGTGAAACGTCGCATGGCCGAGGCCGGCCTGCCCGTGCGGCTCTACCCGGCCGTCGCAATATCGGACAGCTGAGGCCTCCGGCCGGGCTGCCGATTCTTTCGGCGGCCCGCGATCAAATCGCGCTCAGAGCGCTTGTTTGCTTAGTCGCTACGGCATCCCCATCTTCTAGCGCAGGCAAGAGTCGGGCGTGGCCGTTTGGCCATAGATGTGCGGACGCGACAACCACGATGCCGGGTACTTACGCCGGCCGCATTTTTTTGGTCTAATCCTTGCTGAGCTAAGCCACGCCCGGCCAGAGGCGAAGAGACATGACAAGCAACGATAACATCTTCGACGTCTACGCGCAGGCTTACGAAAGCCAGAAGCAGCATCGCATGAGCCTGCGCGAATACCTGGAGGGCTGCAAGTCGGACCCCTCGATGTACGCCAGCACGGCGGAGCGCATGCTGCGCGCCATCGGCGAGCCCGAGTTGATCGACACGTCCAGGGATGCGCGGCTTGGGCGCATCTTCATGAACCGCACCATCAAGGTCTACTCTGCCTTCAAGGATTTCTACGGCCTTGAGGAGACGATCGAGCGCATCGTCGGCTTCTTCCGGCACGGCTCCCAGGGTCTGGAGGAGAAGAAGCAGATCATGTATCTGCTCGGCCCCGTCGGCGGCGGCAAGTCGTCGATGGCCGACCGGCTGAAGGACCTGATGGAGAAGCAGCCCGTCTACGTGCTGGCCACGAACGACGGGATGAGCCCGATCTTCGAGAGCGCGCTCGGCCTGTTCGACCCGGTCACCATGGGCCGCATGCTGGAGGATCGCTACGGCATTCCCGAGCGTCTTCTCAATGGCAACATGTCGCCATGGGCTGTGAAGCGCCTCGACGAGTTCGGCGGCGACATCTCCAAGTTCTCCGTTGTCAAGCTGCACCCCTCCAAGCTGCGCCAGATCTGCGTGGCCAAGACCGAGCCGGGCGACGAGAACAACCAGGACATCTCGGCTCTGGTCGGCAAAGTCGATATCCGCAAGCTGGAGCACTTCGGCCAGAACGATGCGGACGCCTACTCGTATTCGGGCGGCCTCAACCGCACCACGCAGGGCCTCCTCGAGTTCGTGGAGATGTTCAAGGCGCCGCTGAAAATGCTGCACCCGCTGCTCACGGCCACGCAGGACCGCACCTACGTGGGCACGGAGAACGTCGGCGCCATGCCCTACCAGGGCCTCATCATCGCCCACTCCAACGAGAGCGAGTGGCAGAGCTTCCGTGCCAACAAGAACAACGAGGCGTTCCTCGACCGCATCAGCGTCATCAAGGTGCCCTACTGCCTGCGCGTTACCGACGAGCGCAAGATCTACGAGAAGCTGCTGGCGGCGAGCGAGCTCAAGGAGGCCCCGATCGCGCCGGGCACGCTGGAGATGCTGGCGCGCTTCTCGGTGCTGACGCGCCTGCGCCAGCACGACAACTCCTCGCTCTACTCCAAGATGCGCGTCTACGACGGCGAGAGCCTGAAGGATACCGATCCACACGCCAAGACCATCCAGGAATATCGGGATGCGGCCGGCGTGACCGAAGGCATGGACGGCGCTTCGACGCGGTTTGCCTACAAGATCCTGTCGGAGACGTTCAACTACGATAGCCATGAGATCGGCGCCGATCCCGTGCATCTGATGTACGTGCTCGAGCAGTCGATCAAGCGCGAGCA
>DATBKR010000699.1:0-16123 GCA_036555805.1 Hyphomicrobiaceae bacterium
CCCGTCCGGCCCGTGCAGGGCCAGCACGCCGTCCACCACCCTGAGCGACGTGAGCGTGACGTTGGCGGGCATGTAGCCCGTGGCGCGCAGCGCCTGGGCGAAGCTCTGCCAGTTCCAGGCGCCGGCGGCGTCGAGCGCCACGCGCAGCACCGGGCGCTGGAACTCGATCTCATTGGCCTCCACGACCCCGCGCAAGAGCGGTGCGATGGAGAGTTTCATACTGAGGCTTTCGGCCTTGAAGAAGTGCTCGCTCAGCGCCGTCGAGGTGTCCGCGATGCGCACTTTTTCGACGCGCAAATAAGGGGTTGGCAGCAGGTGAAGAGTGACGTCGCCGTCCACTTGCACGTCCCGTCCGATGACGTTCTTGGCCTCCTCCTCGAAGGCGCTGCGGTAGCTGTTCCAGTCGATGAAATAGGGTACGGCAAACAGAGCAGCCATCACCGTGATGACGAAGACCGCTATGGCAATGAGCAGGTTGTTCACCGGGCTGGCTCCCACATGAACTTGCCGGGCCGCGACGGCCTTGCGGGTCCGCGGTCCGCCGAAAAATGCGGCAAGGGTATGAACGCTCCGTAAGGTGTCGAGGCCAGGCGCAGTCGCTTTCTGCCGCAGCCCATGGAACCACTCCCTTCGAGCGCTTTCAGCACCCAGGCGGACCGCCCGGCGCCGCCGCCGCTTTGGGCGGGCAAGCTACCACAAAGTTCTCCAGGTTTCAGGTTCTAGGTTTCAGGGGTCGGTGGCCCCGCGCGTGCCCTGTAGGGAGCGCGAAACCTGATCCCTGAAACCTTACCCCTGAGCTGTGGGAAGGGCAGGGGGTCGGGTTGCTCGGGGCCCAGGGGTGCTATAGTGCGGGCCGATGCCTCCGACTCGCAACTCATCGTCTGCGGCACCGGCGTCTGCCGCAGCGGCCGCCGACCCGGCGCCCGTCCTCTCCAATTCTGCCCGTGCGCTCGGCCGCACGGCGGTGGCGGCCCCGTACATGGAGGGCCTCAACCCCGAGCAGCGCGCGGCTGTGGAGGCCCTCGACGGCCCCATACTGGTGCTGGCCGGCGCCGGCACGGGCAAGACGCGCGTCCTCACCACCCGCATCGCCCACATCCTGCGCTCGGGCCGGGCGCAGACCTGGCAGATCCTGGCGGTGACGTTCACCAACAAGGCCGCGCGCGAGATGAGGGAGCGCGTGGGCCAGCTCGTCGGCGGCCTGGAAGCCATGCCCTGGCTCGGCACCTTCCACGCCGTCGGCGTCAACATCCTGCGCCGCCACGGCGAGCTGGTGGGGCTCAAGTCGGGCTTCACCATCCTCGATGCCGACGACCAGCTGCGCCTCGTCAAGCAGGTGATCGAGGGCGCCAACCTGGACAAGGACCGCTGGCCGGCGCGCCAGCTCGCCGCCCTCATCGACCGCTGGAAGAACCGCGGGCTGACGCCCGACAAGGTGCCACGCGGCGAGTCGTTCGGCTTCGCCGCGGGCAAGGGCGCGGCGCTCTATGCCGCCTATCAGGCGCGCCTCAAGGAGCTGAACGCGGTCGATTTCGGCGACCTGCTGCTGGAGGTGATCCGGCTGTTCCGCGAGAACCCAGACGTGCTGGCCGACTATCAGCGCCGGTTCCGCTACATCCTGGTGGACGAGTACCAGGACACCAACGTGGCCCAGTATCTGTGGCTGCGCCTCTTGGCCGGCAACGCGTCCAACATCTGCTGCGTGGGCGACGACGACCAGTCCATCTACGGCTGGCGCGGTGCGGAGGTGGACAACATCTTGCGTTTCGAGGCCGATTTTCCCGGCGCGCGGGTGATCCGCCTGGAGCGAAACTATCGCTCGACAGGGCATATCCTGGCGGCGGCCTCCGGCCTCATCGCCCACAACAAGGGCCGCCTCGGCAAGACGCTGTTCACCGACGATGCCCTGGGCGAGCGCGTCAGCCTCACGTCCGTGTGGGACGATGAGGAGGAGGCGCGCGCCACCGGCGACGACATCGAGGCCCTGCGCAAGGCCGGCCAGCGCCTCAACGAGATCGCCATCCTGGTGCGGGCCTCGTTCCAGATGCGCGCCTTCGAGGACCGCTTTGTGACGCTCGGCCTGCCCTACCGCGTGGTCGGCGGCCCCCGGTTCTACGAGCGCCAGGAGATCAAGGACGCCATCGCCTACCTGGAGGTGACGCTCAACCCGGCCAACGACCTCAAATTCGAGCGCATCCTGAACGTGCCCAAGCGTGGCCTGGGCGACGCCAGCTTGCGCCGCATCCACGACCTGGCGCGCGCCCGTGGCGGCGAGCCGCTCTACCAGGCAGCGCGCGAGATCGTGGAGACGGAGGAGCTGCCTGGCAAGGCGCGCAAGTCGCTCGCCGACCTGGTCGCGTCGTTCGAGCGCTGGCGCCGCGCCGTCGAGGGCATGAAGCACACGGAGCTGGCCGAGCTGATCCTCGACGAGTCCGGCTACACGCAGATGTGGCAGCAGGACAAGAGCCCACAGGCCCAGGCCCGGCTGGAGAACCTCAAGGAGCTGATCCGCTTCATGGGGGAGTTCGACGCGCTGCAGGGCTTCCTGGAGCACGTCGCGCTGGTGATGGATGCCGACGCCGCCGACGGCGACGACCGCGTCTCGCTGATGACGCTGCACGCCGCCAAGGGCCTGGAGTTCGACGTGGTGTTCCTGCCCGGCTGGGAGGAGGGCCTGTTCCCCCACCAGCGCAGCCTCGACGAGAACGGCCAGGCGGGCCTGGAGGAGGAGCGGCGCCTGGCCTACGTCGGCCTCACGCGGGCCCGGCGCAAGGCCAAGGTGAGCTTCGCCCAGAACCGGCGCAACCGCGGCCTGTGGCAGGCGGCGGCTCCGTCGCGCTTCGTGGACCAGCTGCCAGACCAGCACCTCGACATCGTGGAGACGCGCAGACCGTACGGGGGCGCCGCCCCGGGCCGCGCCAACCCCTATGGGAGGAGCCGGTTCGACGAGGCGGGCGGCGGTTTCGCCAGCGGCTACAGCACGCCCGGTTGGCAGCGCGCCAGGGAGCAGTGGGGGCGCGAGGGCCGGCGCCGGTCCGCCGGCTCCATGACGATCGAGGCCAAGCTTGTGGCCTCCTCCACCGGCCGCGGCGCGGGCTACGTTGCGGGAGAGCGCGTGTTCCACGAGAAATTCGGCTACGGGCGCATCGCCGAGGTGGACGGCAACAAGCTCACCATCGACTTCGACAAGGCCGGCCGCAAGCGCGTCGTGGACAGCTTCGTGGCGCGGGTGTGAGGAGCGCGATGGGGTCAGACCCCTCGCGACGATTGGGGTCAGACCCCTCGCGCGCGCTTGAATTGAATTTGATGTGTGGAGGCGAGGGGTCTGACCCCGCCAAACGGGTCTGACCCCTAACAAACTGTCGCCGCCATTTTTTCGTCTCCTCCGCCAAAGGAGGCGCGGCGGACGGCTTTGCGAGGGTGCGGGAATGACAGCGGCCGGCATGTCCAGGACGATCGACGGGGTGGGGGCGGCGTCCCCGCCGGCCGCGAAGGCTGCGGCCGTGGACCCGCATGCGCAAGCCGCCGCCAGCCTCGGGCGCGAGAAGTTCCTGCCCATCACGCGCCACGCACTGCTCGACCGCCTCACCGCGCCGGGCCTCTGGCCGAAGGGCGACCACGTGCAGGCGCGCCGCTTCATGCGCTACCTCGACTACTGGCGCCGCCACGACTACGCGGCCAAGCTTCTCGACCTTGAGCAGCTCTACGAGCCGTTCAGCCCCGATACCGACCTGCTGCAGACGCGCAAGTTCACCGCCCAGGAGCGCCGCTCCATCCAGACGCGGCTGGTGACGCAGATGGCCGAGCTGCTCACGCAGGGCAACTTCACGCGCATTGCCCCGGAAGACTTCCACATCATCCTGACCCGGCATTCCCACTACGGCCTCGACCTGCAGGTCGATACCGACGCCTTCGAGGAACTGCTCATCTTCTATCGCGGCGCCACCACCATCACTGAAAGGCACCGCGACATTCGCAAGGCCTACATGGGCTGGCGGGAGTTGAAGGTGCCGGTGTTCCAGCGGCTCTTCATCCTCTTCAAGCTGAAGCCGTTCGACGTGCGCGTCGAGGAGGTCATGGCGGACAGGAAGGTGGACAGGAAAGAGGCCGAAAGCCTCGTGCGCCGCCAGCGCAAGATGCTGCCCGACACCGTCACCAGCGATTTCGTCTACATCAAGCTGTTCAAGAACATGCCGCGCTCGGACGTGGAGATGGCATTCCCCAACACGCGCGTGCGCTTCCGCCTGTTCGACAAGATCAAGCTCGGCGTCACCGCGAGCAGCGGCTTCGGCGTGGGCGTGGTCGGCACCATCGGCAAGCTCGCCCTGCTCAGCAATCCCTACACGCTGGTGATGACGCTGGGCGGCCTCGGCGGCATCGTCGCGCGCCAGGCCAGCGCCTTCATCGCCCAGCGCAACCGCTACATGGTGGTCCTGGCGCGCAACCTCTATTTCCACTCCATGGCCGACAACCGGGGCGTCATGACGCTGCTGGCCGACCGCGCCGCCGATGAGGACATCAAGGAGGAGATTCTGCTCTACACCGCGCTCGCCAACGCCCACGTCAACATTCGCGATCTGGACGCCGTGGACCGCACCATCGAGGAGTACCTGGCCAAGACCTTCGGCATCGATGTGGATTTCGATGTGACCGACGCGCTGTCGCGCCTGAAGCAGGAGGGCGTCGTCACCGAGCTTCCCGACGGCACCCTTGAGACCCTGCCCCCGCACGAGGCCGCCCTCCACATCGACAAGCTGTGGGACGCCTGCCTCGACAATCTGCCGGACATCACCACCTCCGGAGAGGGCCAGGAGATCGAGCGGCAGGCGACTGGCTGATCGACCCACCCGTCATCCCGGAGGGAGCGATGCGAGCGGAACGCGAGCAGCGCTCCGATCCGGGATCTCGCAAAGGTTTCGACTCGCTTCACGAGGTCCCGGATAGCCTCGGCCCGCGGCCTCGGCTTTCCGGGATGACGGGTGGCGGCGGCTGGCCTATGACTGGTGTCATGTTCCAGACCTACGAGCCGGCCCAGACCAGCGGAGACAGCGGCGCGCGCATCGGGCGCCTGCGCGAGGGGATGGCGCGGGCGCGCATCGACGCGCTGTTGGTGCCGCACGGCGACGAGTACGCCAACGAATACCTGCCGGCGTGCGCCGAGCGCCTCGCGTTCGTGGCGGGGTTCACCGGCTCGGCGGGCACCGCCGTCATCGGCAGAGACAAGGCCGCTCTGTTCGTGGACGGCCGCTACATCCTGCAGGCACCCCTGCAGGTGGACACCAAGATCTTCGAGGTCCTGCAGGCCGGCAATGCCAAGCTCGGCGACTGGCTCGCCAAGACGCTGAAGCCCGGCGCCGTGGTCGGCTTCGATCCCAGGCTGCACGCGCCGAACACGGTCGATGACCTGGCGCGGGAGCTGGCGGCCAGGCGCATCAGGCTGAAGCCGCTCGGCCGCAACCCCGTGGACACGCTCTGGGGCAAGGCGCGGCCGGCGCCGCCGCAGGGTGCAGTGATCCCACATCCCCTCAAGTACGCGGGCAAGTCCGCCGAGGACAAGCTGGCCGAGATCCAGGCCGCCCTCAAGAAGGACGGCCAGAACGCTGTGGTCCTCACGTTCCCTCCTTCGATCTGCTGGCTGTTCAACATCCGCGGCTCGGACGTGGCGCACAACCCGGTGGCGCTGGCGTTCGCCATCGTGCCCGCCAGCGGCAAGGCCGAGCTGTTCATCGACGCGGCGAAGGTGGTGCGGGAGGTCAAGGCGCACTTGGCGCCAGTGGCGAGGCTGGCCGACCCCGCAACGCTCGCTCGGCGGCTCACGGCGCTCCGGGCGGCCGGCAAGGCCGTGCGGCTCAGCCCGGCGGCACCGGTCTGGTTCCATCGCAAGCTCAAGGGCGGCAAGGCGCGCGTGGTGCGCGCGGTCGATCCCTGTGTTCTGCCGCAGGCGCGCAAGAACGCCGCCGAGATCAAGGGTACGCGCGCGGCGCACAAGCGCGACGGCGCGGCCATGGCCCGCTTCCTGGCCTGGCTCGACCGCGAGGCGCCCTCGGGCCGCATCGACGAGATTTCAGCCTCCAAGCGGCTGGAGGAGATGCGGGCCCAGACCCAGGCGCTCAAGGAGATCAGCTTCGATACCATCTCCGGTTCCGGGCCGAACGGTGCGATCGTGCACTACCGTGTCAACACCGCCACCAACCGCACCCTCAAGCCGGGCGAGCTCTATCTCGTGGACTCCGGAGCGCAGTACCTCGACGGCACCACCGATGTGACGCGCACCGTCGCCATCGGCCAGCCCACGCAAGAGATGCGGGAGCGGTTCACGCTCGTGCTCAAGGGCCACATCGCCGTCGCCACGGCACGCTTCCCCAAGGGCACGCGCGGGGTGGACCTCGACCCGTTCGCGCGCCGGGCGCTGTGGGAGGCGGGGCTCGACTTCGACCACGGCACCGGCCATGGCGTCGGCAGCTACCTGTGCGTGCACGAGGGTCCGCAGAGCATCTCCAAGGGCGGCACGACGGCGCTGGAGCCCGGCATGATCGTCTCCAACGAGCCGGGCTACTACAAGAAGGGCGCCTACGGCATCCGCATCGAGAACCTGGTGCTGGTGACGGAGCCCGAGAAGGTGCCGGGCGGCGAGCGCGAGCTGATGGCCTTCGAGACCCTCACGCTGGTCCCCATCGACCGCCGCCTCATCGTGGCGGAGATGTTGACGGCGGCAGAGCTGGAGTGGCTCAAAGCCTACCACGCCCGCGTGCGCCAGGAGATCGCCCCCGAGCTGGGGCCCGAGGATCGCGCCTGGCTGGAGCACGCAACGGCGCCGATTGGATGACCGCTCCGCCGCCGTTCCGAATCTGACCCCGCGGCGGTCAGGTAACAAGACCCCGACAGCGGAGACGAGGGCCTCTGGCCAAAGCCCTGTCCGGCCAGGAACTCGCCTAGGCGCGCGGCCCGGCCTCGGCTGCCCTGGAGCGGCGCGCCAGCATGTGCACGGCGGCGATCTCGCGCGCCCACTCCTTGAAGGGGCGGGCCGGTGTGCCGCCCATCTTCGCGCCTGGCGGCACGTCGTCCTTGACGTGGGCCATGCCGGCGATCTGTGCGCCGCGACCGATCTTGACGTGGCCGATGACGCCCGACTTGGCACCCATGACCACATAGTCGCCAAGCTCGGCCGAACCGGCGATGCCGCTCTGCGCCACGATGATGCAGTGGCGCCCGAGGATCACGTTGTGGGCTATCTGCACCAGGTTGTCGATCTTGGTGCCCTCGCCGATCACGGTGTCGGCCAGCGTGCCCCTGTCGATGGTGGTGTTGGCGCCGATCTCAACGTCATCGCCGATGACGACGCAGCCGACCTGCGGCACCTTGAGCCGACCGCCGGCACCGAAAGCGAAGCCGAAGCCATCCTGTCCGATGCGCGCCCCGGCATGGATGATGACGCCGTTGCCGACGACGGCATGGGTGAGCGTTGCGCCGGCACCGACGTAGCAGTCGCGACCGAGCACCACGCGGTAGCCGACCACGGCGTTGGCCGCCACCGCGGTGCCGGCGCCGATCGCGGCCTCGCGGCCCACGACGGCGCCGGGCTCGATGACCGCGCCCTCGCTGATGCGGGCGCTCGGGTGCACCAGCGTGCCGGTCCCGCGATCGGCCGCCTCGGCCGCGGCCTTGCTGCGCAGGGCGTCAGCGTAGAACAGGCGCAGCGCCATGGCGAAGGCCATGTAGGGCGTCGGCGTGGTCAGGATGGCGGCCCGGTCCGGGACGCGCCGGGCGTCGTCGCCGCTGACGATACAGGCCCCGGCCTCGGTCGTGGTCAGCTGGTCGGCGTAGCGGCGGTTGTCGAAGAACGCGAGGTGACTGGGTCCGGCGCTGCGCAGCGGGCGCACGTCCTCGATGGGGCGGGCGCCGTCGCTGTCGTGGAGCAGCGTCGCGCCGACGTGGGCCGCGATCTCGCGCAGCGTGAACGGGCCGGCCCGCTCGAAGAAATCCGCATGCCGATGTTGCATCGTGTACACCCCATCGCCTTGGAGGACGGCAGAATTCCGCCGACCGCGTGGAAACGCCTCATCCATGCCAGCGTTCGGGGTCTCAACAAAGTCGGCGGGCCTCGTTGTACCGGAGACATCCACAAGCTGGGAATCCGCGAACCGGCGCGCAGACGATATCCGCCGTATGCTGTCGGCTGACAGACTCCCGCGGCGAGGGTGGTGCTACCGCGCAAGACCCGGTGGCTCCGACACCACGCGGGAATCGGTGGGGGTGCCCTCCAGGTAGCGCGCCACCTGCATGGCCAGCGCCGGGGCCAGCAGGAAGCCGTGCCGGTAGAGACCGTTGACGTGCAGCGTGCGCCCACGCACCACGATCCTCGGCACATTGTCGGCGAACGCCGGCCGCACGCCGGCGCCGGCATCGAGGATCTCCGCCTCTGCGAACGCGGGATGCAGCGCGTAGGCCGCGCCGAGCAGCTCCAGCGCCGAGCGCACGCTGACCGGGCCGGCATCGTCGCTCTCGATTACCGTGGCGCCGATCATGAAGCGCCCGTCCGGCCACGGCACGACGTAGAGAGGATGCCGCGGGTGCAGGAGCCGTACGGGACGGCTGAGCGCGATCTCGCGCGTGCGCACCACGATCCGCTCGCCGCGGACGCCGCGCAAACCCGCCAGCCACGGGCGGGCGCCGAGCCCGCGGCAGTCGATGACGAAGCCATCGCCGCCATCGCCCCCGTGCCCGCCGGGAGGCCACGCGGCAGCGAAGGCGGCCTCCACGCCGGCTTCCCGTGCCCGGTCGAGCAGGAACTGCATCGCGGCGTGGGGCTCGACGTGGCCCTCGTGCGGGTAGAACAGGCCCGTGCCGAAGCGGCCGGCAAGGTCCGGCTCCAACCTGGCCACCGCGGCGGCATCGACGCGCTGGTGGCCCGCCGTGAGACGCTCGAAATGGTCGATCTCGTGGGTGTCGCGGCTGGGCGCCACCACCAGCGTGCCGTTCATTGCCGTGCCAGGGAACGTTGCGCGCCAGAGATCGAGCGCCTGCAGGCCAAGCTCGCCGACGACCGGCGCGTACACCTCGGTCTCGCAGCACGGCCCCAGCATGGCTCCGGCGTAGCTGCTCGCAGCGGCGGCGAACGGGGTGGCGGAGGCTTCGACGAGGCGCACGCGGTGGCCATGGCGGGCCAGCGTCAGGGCCTGCCACAGGCCGGTGATGCCGGCGCCGGCTACGGTGATCTTTTGTCGCTCGTTTGCCATCGCCGATGCCGTCACTCGCCGCGCGCGACGCCCTCGCGCCGCGGGTCGGCGCCGCCTTCCAGGCGCCCGGCCGCGCGCACCACGATCGCGTGCGTGCCGGACTCCAGGTCGTCGGCACTGATGCGGTGGCCGTAGGGGCGCATGGCGAGGGCGTTCCAGAGCGCGGCGCGGCTGCCCACCTCGACCTCGAAGGAGCCGCCGCGGCTGCCGAAGTTCATGAGCGAAACGGCCTGCTGCGCATCGAGTTTCCAGTCGATCAGGGCCACCAGCGCTTTCACGACGTAGAGGATGATGCGCGAGCCGCCGGGGGCGCCGAGCGTGGCCCACGGCTTGCCGTCGGCATCGAACACGATGGTAGGCGCCATGGAGCTGCGCGGGCGCTTGGCCGGACCCACGGCGTTGGCGAGCGGCCGGCCGGCCCCGTCCACGGGGCGCAGCGAGAAGTCGGTCAGCTCGTTATTGAGGAGGAAGCCCGCCGCCCACAGGCGCGAGCCGAATCCCGCCTCGATGGTGCTTGTCATGGAGACGATGTTGCCATCGCTGTCGATGATCGAGAAATGCGTCGTGCCGTCCTGTTCCACCGTGTCATCGGCGCCCGGCACCAGGCCGCCGATCTGCGGCGGCGTTCCGGGCCCGGCTTTGGCCATGGCCGCCTCCGGGTCGATCAGCCGGCGCCGCGCGTCGAGATAGGCCGCGTCGAGCAGGCCCGCCGGCACCTGCACGAAATCGGGGTCGCCCACGTACCGGTCGCGGTCGGCGAACGCGAGGCGTTGGGCCTCGGCGATGAGGTGGAGCGCCCGCGGGTTGAGCGCATCCGCCGGCCCGCGGCCGAGGTCGAAGCCCTCGACCAGCTTCAGGATCTGCCCCACCGCCAGTCCGCCCGACGACGGCGGCCCCATGCTGCACACGCGCTTGCGCCGGTAGGCGAAGCAGACCGGCTCGCGCTCCTTGACGCGATATGCGGCAAGGTCAGCCAGCGTCAGGTCGTCCGGGCGGTTCGGCGCTTGACGTATGGCATCAACGATGGCCTGGGCGATCGCCCCCTGGTAGAACGCGTCCGCGCCGTTCTGGGCGATGGCGCGGAGCGTGGCTGCGAACTCTGGGTTCTTGAGCAGCGCACCCTCGGCCCGGGCGTTGCCGCTGCGGTCGAAGAAATAGCTGCGGGCCCGCGGCGCGAAGCTTTGGGCGCCGTACCACCGCAGCAGCAGGCGCAGGCGCGGCGAGACGTGGAACCCCTCGTCCGCCAATCGGATCGCCGGCGCGAACAGCCGCACCCATGGCAGCTTCCCGTGCGCCTTGTGCATGGCCTCCAGGAGGCGCATCGTTCCCGGCACGCCGACGCTGCCGCCGCCGCGAATGGCCTCGCTCAGCTTGAGCGGGCGGCCGTCTTCGAGGAACCGGTCGGGCCTGGCCGCGGCCGGCGCCGCCTCCCGCCCGTCGTAGCTCGTGAGCCGCGCACCGGCGGCATCCCAGCAGAGCGCGAAGGCGCCGCCGCCGATGCCCGACGACTGCGGCTCCACCAGGTTCAGAACCAGCTGCACGCCGATGGCGGCATCGACGGCGCTGCCGCCGGCGCGCAGGATCTCCAGGCCCGCGTCCGCCGCGAGCGGATTGGCCGCCACCACCATATGCGATGCGGCGGTCGCCGCGGCCCGTGCCGGCCTCGCCCAGGGCAGCGCGACGGCCGGCTCGGGGTCGCGCGGCGGCGCCGTGGGCGCCTGGCTGCCGGCCGGCCCTGCGACGGCGAGCAGCGCGGCGGTCGCAAGGACGCGCAGCGGCCCCGCCAGGGGGAAACGACGCTCTGCGTTGGGCATCCTGTGACGTCCGGTCGTTGTTGGAGCACAGCCCGCGGACCGCGGTGGACTGCGGCCAGCCGAGCCGCTCCAACACATAGGACAAAACGGCTGTGGCTCAAATCGCACAGCGACCGACATTCCCATGCGCCAGGCGATGTCGGGCCACGCGCTTGGGTTGCGTCACGCGCCGAATTTCGCCACTGTCTGGACATATTCGAGCCATGTTCCGCCGGATTGGCGAGCACTCGACCGTTCCTGAAACCGGCTGTTTACGTTGCAAGTGCAGAAGCGCATTTGCGCGCTGAGTTGACTGGCGATGGTGCGGGCGCCGGGCCATACTGCCCGGCGTCGCGCTCACCGGGTGCCAGGGGTGCACAGGCAACCGGGAAGCAAAGACGAAGAGGGATCGAGCGAGATGATCATGCAAGGCAAGCTGCGTATGGCGGCCGTCGCGGCGCTGAGCCTGGCGGCTTTCATGTGGGTGCAGGGCCGGCCGGCCTCCGCGCAGCTGTTCTGGGACTGGGGCGGCGGCGACGACGTGGACGGCAGCGGTCGCCAGGTGATTTCCTTCAATCCGCACTATGGACCGGGCCAGATCATCGTCAGCTTCGGTGACCGCAAGCTCTACTTCATCACCCAGCCGGGGCAGGCGATCAGCTATCCCATCGCCGTGCCGCGCGAGAAGAGCCGCTGGGAGGGTGTCACGACCATCACGGACAAGCGCGTCAACCCGTCGTGGACGCCGACGCCCACCATGCTGGCCGAGAACCCGCGCCTGCCGCGCTGGGTGCCGGGCGGACACCCCATGAACCCGCTCGGCGTGCGTGCGCTCTACCTCGGCAGCAGCGCCTATCGCATCCACGGCACGGACGCGCCGTGGACCATCGGTACCGCCGTCTCCAAGGGCTGCATCCGGCTCTATAACCAGGATGTGCTGGACCTCTATCCGCGCGTCAACGTGGGCACCAAGGTGACCGTGACGTATCAGACCTTCACCACCTCGGGTGCGCCCGCCGGCATGGTCAGCAGCCTCTCCGATATGGGGCCGAAGAACGTGAGCACCTTCCTGTTCGGCGGCGACGACCCGGTTTCGCCGCCGAGGCGGCCCGTTCAGCGTGCGAAGCTCAAGGGCGCCGCTTCCAGCAAGGCCGCCGCCCAGGGCAGCAAGGCCGCCCACAAGCCAACGCCGGCGGAGAAGCCCGCACCCGTCGAGAAGCCCCCCGCTGCCGACAAGAGCGCGTCCGCGTCCGTGCTCGAGCCGGCCGCACCGAGTGCACCGGCCCAGCCATAAGCCGCAGGGCGGGTCAGGGCGAAGCCCGTGACCCGCCGCTGCAGGGGCGGATCGCTCGCGCTCCTGCGGTGAGCCGCCAGTCGCCGCGGTGAGACGGCAAAGCCACGGCTATCGCCTACCCCGCGCCGCCCCCCCGCCCGCTCCGCGAGGGGCTGCAATGCGCGCGGTCTCACCGAGGCAGTACGTGCAGCCTCTCACGTCGACCTGCCTCGTCAGGCGCGCCGCTGCGACGGCAGAGCTGAGGTCGCCAAACGGCCCTCTCCACGAGCCTGAGTGTCTCTTGCCGCCGCCGAACAGTCCGCGTCCGTCGCTGCAGAAGCTGCATGCCGCGTCGTGTACGCGCGCAAACTTGTGGATCGTGTTCTCGTAGACCCAAAAAGGCATAGCTCCCTCCCAGAACCGAGCACAGGCAGGTGAGGCCAGCATACGCCATTCTTTAAGGGGATGACATACAGTCAGCCTGCACCGGTCGGCGATCGCCGGCGGCTACGAAGGCCCCAAGCCATGCCCCCCAAAGCCCCGCTTGACACGCCGGGGCGTCTGCAATACTTAAGTACATGCTTAACAGTTCGCCTGCGCTGGACCTTGTGTTCCAGGCGCTTGCCGACCCCGCGCGCCGGGCGATGGTCGAACGGCTCAGCCGTGGACCGGCTTCGGTCAGCGAGTTGGCCGAGCCGCTCGATATGTCGCTTCCCGCGGTGGTGCAGCATCTGCAGGTGCTGGAATCGAGCGGCTTGGTGCGGTCGCAGAAGGTGGGCCGGGTGCGCACGTGCCGCATCGAGGCCAAGGCGCTCGCCACGGCCGAGCGGTGGATCGCCCAGCGTCGCTTCACGTGGGAGCGCCGCCTGGACCGCCTTGGCGACTACCTCGACGCCACGAAACCGAAGGACGGAGAATCGGAGTAGGCCATGCCCCAACGTTCTGTCGTGCACGCCACATTCGCGATCGAGCGCACCTACGGCGCGACGCCCGCGCGGGTGTTCGCCGCCTTCGCGGATGCGCGAGCCAAGGCGGCGTGGTTCAGGGGGCCGGACGAATGGGAGCGCGGGGCCTACGAGCTCGACTTCCGCGTCGGCGGACGCGAGCGCCTGAGCGGCGGCCCGACGGGCGGCACGGTGCATACCTTCGACTGCCTTTACCACGACATCGTGCGGAACGAGCGCATCGTCTACAGCTACGACATGCACCTCGATGAACGGCACATCTCGGTGTCCCTCGCCACCGTCGTGATCGAGCCGGCGGGTCAGGGCACCCGGCTGGTGTTCACCGAGCAGGCCGCCTTCCTTGACGGCTACGACAACGCCGGCTCGCGCGAGCACGGCACGGGCGCGCTGCTGGACAAGCTGGGCGCGGCCCTCGACGCGCGGGCCATCTAGCGTTTGGCTGCTGTCCCAGAAAACGGATCGAAGGAGTTTTCCATGCCAAGAGTGCGCGTCCACGCCTTCGCCATATCCCTCGACGGATACGGCGCCGGCCCGAACCAGGACCGCGCCAACCCGCTCGGCGTCGGCGGCAAGGAGCTGCACAACTCGTACGTTGCCACGCGCACGTTCCGGCAGATGTTCGGCCAGGAGGGCGGCTCGACCGGCGTCGACGACGAGCTGGCGGCGCGGGGGTTCGAGAACATCGGCGCCTGGATCCTGGGCCGCAACATGTTCGGCCCGGTGCGCGGCCCCTGGCGCGACGACAGCTGGAAGGGCTGGTGGGGCGACAACCCGCCCTATCACTGCCCGGTGTTCGTGCTCACCAGCCATCCGCGCGCGTCGCTCACGATGGACGGCGGCACCACCTTCCACTTCGTCACCGACGGCATCCACGCCGCGCTGGCGCGCGCCAGGGACGCCGCGAAGGACAAGGACGTGAGGGTCGGCGGCGGCGTTGCCACGATCCGCCAGTACCTGCACGAGGGGCTTATCGACGAGATGCACATGTTCATCGCGCCCGTGCTTCTGGGCTCGGGCGAGCACCTCCTCGCCGACCTGGACCTCCCCAGGCTCGGCTACGCGTGCACCGAGCACATCCCGACGCCGGGCGCCACGCATGTGGTTGTGAAGCGGCTCTGAAACGTAGGTGCAACTAGGCGATAGCCGCATTGCGCCGAAACACGCGCGAAATGGCGCAATGCGGCCTTCGGCCTATTGCGCCGTACGGCACCAAACGGACAGCGAGGGCCCACATGTCTCTCACGCTCTACTACCATCCGCTCGCGTCGTACTGCTGGAAGGCGCTGATTGCGCTCTACGAGAACGACACGCCGTTCGAGCCGCACCTCGTCGATCTCATGAACCCCGCCGCCGCGGCGGCCTTTAAGAAGGTGTGGCTGATCGGCAAGTTCCCCGTGCTGCGCGACGAGGCAAGGGGGGTAACCGTCCCCGAGACGAGCGTCATTATCGAGTACCTGGCGCAGCACCATCCGGGCACGGCCCAGCTCGTGCCCACGGACCCGGACCTGGCGTGGCGCATGCGGCTCAGCGACCGCTTCTACGATCGTTACGTGAACGACCCGATGGGCAAGATCGTGACCGACCGCATCCGCCCCGCTGGCCGCAACGATCCGCACGGGGTGGAGGAGGCGCGGGCGCTGCTGCGCACCTCCCTCGGCATGCTGGAGGCGGAGATGGCCGGCAAGACCTGGGCGGTGGGCGAGGCCTTCACCATGGCCGACTGCGCGGCCGCTCCGGCGCTGTTCTACGCCGACAAGGTGATGCCGTTCGGCGAGACGCACAAGCATGCGGCGGCCTACCTGGCGCGCCTCACGCAGCGCCCCTCGTTCGCCCGCGTGCTCGCGGAGGCCGAGCCGTATTTCAAGATGTTCCCGGAGTAGGGCGGGTCAGGGCGAAGCCCGTAACCCACCATTGCGCCGGCCGTTTCGGCGTTGGCATCGATCGCGGTAGGGACCTGAGTTACCTCGCGCCCCCGGACAGATCCGTACGTCCCCCCTTAAGGCATACGGCTCCCACCTCGGGTGTGTAGCGGCAAAACGGGCACTCGGCCATGGGTGGCGGACGCGCGGTTTGGGCAGGAACGCAGCCGGCTTGCCGAGCCCGCGGCGAGCACGGTGATCCGCAGCGAAGCGGCCGAACTCGATCAGGCGCGTCTTCTCCGGATTGAGAGTCGGCGCAAACTCCGCCAACCGTCGTCCCATGTCGTCCCGGAAGCGCTTTGCATCGGCCTCGCGTTCGAAGCCGACGACGATATCGTCCGTATAGCGCACGATGATCATGTCGCCCTTGGCTTCTCACCGCCGCCGATGCCCGGCCCACAGGTTACTCCGCCGCCACCCGCTTGGAGGCGCCGCCCGCCTCCTCGCGCAGGTGCTCGGCGAGGCGGAACGCCAGCTCCAGCGCCTGCCCGGCGTTGAGGCGCGGGTCGCAGCCGGTGTCGTACTGGCGCGCCAAGTCAGCTTCCGAGATACGGTTGGCGCCACCGATGCACTCGGTCACGTTCTGCCCGGTCATCTCGATGTGGATGCCGCCTGGATAGGTGCCCTCGGCGCGGTGCACGGCGAAGAACCGCTCCACCTCGGCCAGGATTCGGTCGAGCGGCCGCGTCTTGAAGCCGCCCGCCGCCGTGATGGTGTTGCCGTGCATGGGGTCGCACGACCACACCACCGTTCGCCCGGCCTTCTGCACGGCGCGGACGAGCGCCGGCAGGTGCTTGTCCACCTTGTCGGCGCCGAAGCGGCAGATCAGCGTGAGCCGGCCCGGCTCGTTGCTCGGATCGAGGATGTCGATCAACCGCAGCAGCTCGTCGGCCTGCAGCGAGGGCCCGCACTTCAAACCGATGGGGTTGACGATGCC
>DATBKR010000700.1:0-4714 GCA_036555805.1 Hyphomicrobiaceae bacterium
ACGGCAAGCTTCGCGCGGACCCTTGCTGCAGCACCGGGCCGGCGGGCGCCTTCACCCGGCGCTGAGGGTCGCGGCGGCGGGCGTGAGCGGGCCCTGCAGGGGCGCGCTGATGACTGGCGCCGGCCATTTCGCCAATCGCCGCTACCCCTCGATCCTGCCAGCGTGTAGGCTCCCCGCAGGCTGCCGAGGAGAGCAGCCGCGCACGCGCAGACGCGCAGTGGCGCCATAGGATCTGGGGAGGATCGCCCATTGAGCGCGAGGGAGCACAGCCGCGCCCCGTCTCATGCAGAGACCCAGGCCGAGACACGCAACGCGGCCGTCCTCGAACGACCGATCCTGTCCGGGCTGGGCGCCGCAGAGTTCGGCAGCGACGTGGTTGCCGACACGCTGCGGGCGCTCGGCATCGCGTACATCGCGCTCAACCCCGGCGCCAGCTTCCGCGGCCTGCACGATTCGCTTGTCAACCACCTCGGCAACGAGCGGCCGCAGCTTCTGCTGTGCCTGCACGAGGAGACGGCCGTCGCCATCGCCCACGGCTACGCCAAGGTAACGGGCCGGGCGATGGCTGCGGCGGTGCACTCCAACGTCGGGCTGTTTCACGCCACCATGGCCATGTTCAATGCCTGGTGCGACCGCATGCCGGTGCTGGTGATCGGCGCCACCGGCCCGGTCGATGCGGCCAGGCGGCGGCCGTGGATCGACTGGATCCACACCGCGCGCGACCAGGGCGCCATCGTGCGCGGCTACACCAAGTGGGACGATCAGCCCGCCTCGCCGGCCGCCGCCCGCGAGGCCGTCGCCCGCGCCTGCTGGCTCGCCAACACGCCGCCGCGGGCCCCGACCTACGTCGTGCTCGACGCCGGCCTGCAGGAGGAGCCGCTGCCGGCGCCGCTCCCCCCGCTCGACGTCTCCCGGCTGACTCCGGCAGTGGCATCGGCGCCGTCCGCGGAAGTCATCGCCCGCATGGCGGCCGAGCTGGCGCCGGGGCGCCGGGCCGTCATCCTGGCGGGACGCGCCAGCCGCAGCTTGGAGGCGTTCGCGGCGCGGGTTGCCCTGGCGGAGCGGCTCGGTGCGCGCGTGGTGACCGACCTTAAGGTCGGCGCGGCGTTCCCGACCGACCACCCGCTGCACGCCGGGGCCCCGGCGATCCTGGCGCCCAGCCCGGAGGTGCAGGCGGTCATCGAGGCGGCGGAAGTCATCCTGAGCCTCGACTGGGTGGACCTTGCCGGAACGCTTCGCTCGCTGCCGCAGCCCTATGCGGGCAAGGTCATCCACGCCTCGCTGGACCATACCCTGCACAACGGCTGGAGCATGGACTACCAGGGCCTCCCGCCGGTCGATCTTTTCGTCGCCGCCGATCCCGACCAGGTGGCCATCGCGCTGGCCGAGGCCCTGCTCGACCGGCCCACTCCGCCCATCGCAAGCACCAGTCCCGGAAGCCGAGCCGCAGGCGGGGCTATGCGGGACCTCGCCGAGCCAGTCGCACCTCACGGCGGCCAGCTGCGGGTGGATCACCTGGCGCGGACGCTGCGCGAGGCCGTGGGCCGGCGTGACGTGTCGCTCCTGCATCTGCCGCTGTCCTGGAACGGCGCCTGGTGGCCATTCCGGCACCCGCTCGACTATCTCGGCGGCGACGGTGGCGGCGGCGTCGGCGGCGGGCCGGGCATCTCCGTCGGCGCCGCGCTGGCGCTCAGAGGCTCCGGCCGGCTGCCTGTCTCCGTCTGCGGCGACGGCGATTTCCTGATGGGCGTCACCGCCCTTTGGACCGCGGCGCACTACCGCATCCCGCTGCTGCTGGCCGTCGCCAACAACCGCTCGTTCTTCAACGACGAGGTGCACCAGGAGCGCGTCGCGCGCATGCGCCAGCGTCCGGTCGAGAACAGGTGGATCGGACAGCGCATCGCCGACCCCGATATCGACCTCGCCGCCCTCGCCCGCGCGCAGGGCGCGCAGGGCTTCGGCCCGATCGCCACCCGGGAGGCCCTGGCGCCCGCGTTCGCCGAGGCCATCGCCGCGGTCGAGGGCGGCGCGGTTGCCGTCGTCGATGTGCGCGTCGAACCGGGCTACGCGCCGGCCACGACGGCGACCATGCTCTCGTCGCGCGAGTGAGGGTGAGGCATGGCCGCGGTCGGGACACAGGCTCGCACCGCTGCAGCCACCGCGCCGCCGGCGGAGACGGTGCTGGCGGTCGAGAACCTGGTGAAGCGGTTCGAGACGCCGGACGGAGCGGTGACGGCGGTGGACGGCGTCTCGTTCAGCGTCCGCAGGGGCGAGTTCCTGTCGGTCATCGGCCCGTCGGGCTGCGGCAAGACCACGGTCTTCAACATCATCGGCGGCCTCGAGTCCAACTATCAGGGACGGGTGCGGATCGGCGGAGAGGAGGTGCGCGGACCGCACAGGTCGATTGGCATGGTGTTCCAGGAAGAGTCGACGTTCCCCTGGCGGACGGTGCTGGAAAACGTGAGCTTCCCGCTGGAAGTGGCCGGCATCGCACGGGTCGAGCGCCGCAAGCGGGCGCGCCGCTTCATCGCGCTGGTGGGGCTTGCGGGCTTCGAGAACCGGTATCCGTCGGAGCTGTCGGGCGGCATGCGCCAGCGTGTGGCCATCGCCCGCACGCTCGCCTTCGAGCCCACCATCCTGCTGATGGACGAGCCGTTCGCGGCGCTGGACGAGCAGACGCGGCTGCTGCTGGGCGACAAGGTGCTGCAGATCCAGCAGGACCTGGCGCAGACCACCCTGCTCATCACCCACAACATCACCGAGGCGGTGCAGCTGTCCGACCGCATCCTGGTCATGACCTTCCGCCCCGGTCGGATGAAGCGCGCGGTCGAGATCGACCTGCCGCGCCCGCGCACGTCCCAGATCGTCGGCAGCGAGGCGTTCGGCCGCTACGTCGCCCAGGTCTGGAACGACCTGCGCGAGGAGGCAACGCGCGGCATGGCGGAGAGCGAGATGGGCGCGCTGGGCGGGAGGCCGTGACGATGGCCGCGGGAGAGCGCACGCTGAGGTCCCTGGGGCCGGTCGCCTTCGGCATCGCCGTTATTGCCCTGGCGGCGGCGGTGGTCGAGTGGCTGCTGCGGATCGGCGTGTTGAACCGCTACATAGTCCCCCTTCCTTCGGAGGTGCTGGCCAGTTTCCCGCGCATCGTGGTCGAGGAGAACATCCTCGGCCCATTTCTCGTGACCTGCAGGGAATGCCTCTACGCCATGGCGCTGGTCGCCGCGTTCGGCACGTTCACGGGCACCCTGCTGCACCGCTTCGCCGCGCTGCGGGCCGCCACGGAGACGTGGGTGGCGGCGCTGGCCTCGGCGCCCATCGCGCTCATGTACCCGCTGTTCCTCGTGCTGTTCGGCCGGTCGACCGCGACCGTCGTTGCCATGGGGCTCATCGCCGGCCTGCCGCCGGTCATCCTCAAGACGGTCGAGGGGTTGAGCGGCGCGCGGCGGGTCCTCATCGATGTCGGCCGGAGCTTCAATCTGACGGCGGGGCAGATGTTCGCGAAGATCCTGCTTCCCGCTGCCCTGCCGGCCATCTTCGTCGGCCTGAGACTCGGACTGATCTTCTGCCTCATCAACATCGTCGGCGTGGAGTTCATGATCAATTTCGGCGGGCTCGGCCAGATCATCAGCGAGCTAGCCGAGCGCTACGACCTGCCGGGCACCTATGCCGCGATCGGGTTCGTGATCCTCACCAGCATCCTGTTCTTCATTCTCACCGAGCGGATCGAGCGATGGCTGCGACCAGGAACCTGAGTGCGACCGCCGGCGCGCCGTCCCGGCCGGGCCGTGTCGCCGCCATCCGCATCGCCATCGTCGTAGCGGTTGTGGCCCTGTGGGAGGCAGCCTCGGGGTCGGGGTTGTTCTACCGCGACGTGATCCCGTCGCTCCGCGCCATAGGCCGGGCGCTGGCCGTCCTGGCGGTCAACGCCGATTTCTACCGGCACCTGGGGGTCTCGCTGATGGAGGTGGGCCAGGCCCTGGCCATCGGCGGGGGGCTGGGCATTGCGACCGGGCTCATTCTGGGCGGCAGCGAATTCCTGAGCCGCGCCTTCGAGCGCTATCTCTACTACCTGGGCCCGACACCCAAGATCATCTTCTTCCCCGTCATGATCATGTGGTTCGGCATCGGACCGGCCTCGAAGGTGGCGCTCGGCGCGCTGTCGTGCTTCTTTCCGATCGTGCTCAGCGTCGCCGCCGGCATGCGCCAGATCGACCCGGTGCTGATCAGCGTCGGCCGGAGCTTCCATGCGAGCCCGCTGCAGATGGCCGCCAAGATCCACCTGCCCGCCATGCGGCAGCCGATCCTCAACGGCGTCCGCCTGGGGTTCGGCGTGGCCGTGATCGCCACTCTGCTCGCCGAGACGAAACTGTCGAACGCCGGCATCGGCTATCTCATCATGCAGGCCTATGCGGTGTTCGACATGCCGCGCATGTACGCCATGCTGATCGTGCTGTTCGCGCTGGCGATCGCCGTCAACGAGCTGGTGGGCCGCTATGCGGGCGAACCCGCAGCGAAAGGATCGTAGCTCAGGGGGCAGGTTCAAGACGCCGACAAGGGAGGAGAGACCATGCGAAGTGCAACACGGTGGATCGGGCTGCTGGCAGTGGCGGCGCAGCTGCTCCTGCCGGCGGCGGCGCGCGCGGATGACAGCCTGAAGCTCGCCATCGGCCAGCGCGGCAACTGGGAGACGGCGATCGCCGAGATCGGCTCGCGG
>DATBKR010000701.1:0-13949 GCA_036555805.1 Hyphomicrobiaceae bacterium
ACCGCGTGGCGGAACACCTCCCGCCCGTTCATGCGCAGGTGGCCCGTGGTCTTGGTCGAGCCCGGCCCGCCGTCCACGTACAACAGATCCTCGTAGCGGCCGTCCGAGCGCAGGCGCGTGGCCAGGATGCCGCGGTCGTCGCGGCCGCCCACCTGGGTCTGGGCCTCCAGCACCACCGCGCCGGCGCCGTCCCCGAACAGCACGCAGGTGCCGCGATCCTCCCAGTCGAGGATGCGCGAGAAGGTCTCGGCCCCGACCACGACGGCCCGCCGGGACTGGCCCGACTTGATGAAGTTGTCGGCCGTGGCCAGCGCGTAGATGAAGCCCGAGCAGACCGCCTGCAGGTCGAAGGCTGCGCCCTTGGTGACGCCCAGGCCCGCCTGGATGCGCACGGCCGTGGCCGGGAAGGTGCGGTCCGGGGTGGCCGTGGCGCAGACGACGAGGTCGATGTCCACGGGGTCGGTGCCGGCGCGCACGAGGGCCTGGCGAGCGGCGGCAATGCCGAGGTCCGACGTGAGCTCGTCGTGGTCGGCGATATGGCGCTCCTCGATGCCGGTGCGCTCCTTGATCCACTCGTCGCTGGTGTCGACGAGCACGGCCATGTCGTCGTTCGTCAAGATGCGTTTGGGCAGATAGGCCCCCACGCCGCGAATCACTGACCTGATGACTGCCACCTTGCACCTCGTCGCGGCCGACTCCCGCAGCGTCGGCTTCTCATGCTTGTTTCGCTTCCGTCGGCTTCCCCTGCGCAATCTTGCCGTGCAGCGCCTCCAGGTCCGCAGCCAGGTGCGCGACCAGGTCGCTTTCGGCCATGTCGTACCCCACACCGATGGCGCTGGCGAAGCCGAACGCGTCCATCCCCCCGTGACTTTTGATCACAATGCCATTGAGGCCCAGGAAGGGGCCGCCGTTGAAGCGGCGCGTGTCCATGCGGTCGCGCAGGGCGCGCAGGCCGCGCTCGGCGAGAAGCGCGCCCAGCTTGGCCGCGAACGAGCTGGTGAGGGCCTCCTTCACGTAGGCCGCCATCTGCCTGGCAGTGCCTTCCGCGGTCTTGAGCGCGATGTTGCCGGCATAGCCCTCGACCACGACCACGTCGACGATGCCCTGCCCGATCTGGTCCCCCTCGACGAAGCCGCGGTAGTCGATGGGCAGGTCGGTCTCCTTGAGCCAGGCGTGCGCCTGCTTCACCTCCTCTACGCCCTTGATCTCCTCGACGCCGATGTTGAGAAGCCCCACGCGCGGCCGCTGGATGCGAAACAGGGCCCGCGCCATCGCCGCGCCCATCAAGGCGAAGTCGGCCAGCTGGTGCGCGCTGGCTTCGATGTTGGCGCCGAGGTCGAGGACGATGCAGTTGTCGCGGATGGTCGGCCACTGCCCGGCGATCACCGGCCGCTCGATGCCGGGCATGGTCTTGAGGATCAGCTTGGATATGGCCATCAGGGCGCCGGTATTGCCGCCCGAGACGGCGCAGTCCGCCTCGCCCTTCTGCACGGCCTCGATGGCGCGCCACATGCTGGAGCCGCGGCCATGGCGCACCGCCTGGCTCGGCTTGTCCTCCATGCCGATGGCCGTGTCGGTGTGCACGATGCGCGACCGCTCGGCGAGCCGCGGATACTCGGCAAGATAGGGCTCGATCCGCGCCTGGTCGCCGACCAGCAGGAATCTCACGTCGGGGTGCGTCTCCAGCGCCAGCGCGGCTCCGGGGACCACGACCGCCGGCCCTCGATCTCCGCCCATGGCGTCGAGCGATATCGTGCGCAGCCCTGCCATGGCGCTTTTGTCCTGCGTGACTTTCAGCTGCGGACCGAGCCGAGGACGGTCGACCGGCCGTCAATCCCGCAGCCCCCCCGAAAAAAGCCCGACCATAGCCGGTGCCGGTCGCGAAACAACCCAATTCTCGCTGTTTTGCAAGTCATTGGCGGTGTTTGCCAGCGGCGGCCTAGCGCTTGTCCTTGATCCTCGCCAGGGCTGCAAAGGGACTTGGCCGGCTGGAGCCGCCGCCGTCTTCGGGCTGCTCGAACGTCACACCCGGCTTGCGGGGGAACAGGTCGATGGCGCCCGCGAGCGATTCGAACACCACGCGGCCCACCTCGATGAGGCCTGCGACGATGGGTTCCAGGTCGGCCTCGTCCTCCTGCATGTCCACCGCGCCGCCGCTGGGCTCGGGCATCTCGGTCTCGGGCCAGTAGTCCACCTTGAAGCTCGCCGCAACGTCGTTCAGCAGCGGCTCCAGCGTGACCACGCAGGTCTGCTCGACTTGCGCCTGCAGCGAGCCGGAAAGGTGGACGTGGCCGCCGCCGCGGGGGACGAGTGCATAGCGGACGCCGAGGCTCCTGCAGCCCAGAAGCTCGAGCGAGCGCGCGATGGCTTCGCGCTCCCCGGGCGAGGCCGACCGCTCCACCGCCAAACCTTCCTCGGGGATGTCCTGGACCGCATGCTCCCAGGCAAGCTCACCGGGCATCTTCCCCCTCCGTCACCTGCCGAACGCCCCCCACATCGCCCCCGGCAGCGTCAATTTGCGGCCAAGCGATACGTCCCGCAAGCACCTCGGCGCTCGGCAGCTGGCCGAGACGATGGCTGAGCCGCCTTATGTAGGCGCAAATCCGGGACACATCCAAGCCCCCGATTGCCGCGCCAAGCCGCTCCTGCACCACGGCCGCCAGCACGTCGTCGCCGGGCCCGGCAAGCGCCGACCGGTAGCTGGCATGGCGCTCCTGCAGGGCACCCACGGCGCGCTTCACGTGGCGGGGCACCGCCAGGTCGCCCACCGTCATCTCCCGCAGATTGTCGTCCACGTCCACGGCGAAGGTCTCGGTCAGCGCCCGAGCGAGGTGCTGGCCCGGCCGGCCATCATGCCGCAGCCGATGCAGGACGACGACAAGATGCAGCGCGATCATCTCAAAGCGCGCCGCGGCCGTGTCCGGCACACCCCAGTGCGCATAGAAGCCGCGCATGCGAGCCTGCGTCACAATCGAGCCATAAAGGGAGCGTGCTTTCTGGCGCCGGTCCCGCCGCAATTTCAGCCGCGTCAGCATTGGTGCGTCCTGGCGTTTGGGGCGGCGGTCACGGGTTGGCCGTTGGTCAGGGGCGGGCCTCGCTGGAGATTGGCAAACTCCGATGGGCTGTCCACGTCTTGGATCTGCCCGTGGTGCTTGGGGGAAGTGTGAATGATGCGCCCGCCGTTCGACACGCGCAAGTCACTCGACGAAGCAGCGCCCGCGCGCCGCCGCGCGCGCACCCCCGCCCAGGCGTTGACACGGGGCGCGGGCGCCGCGCTGGCCGTGGCCCTCTTCCTGGCGGCGTGCAGCGAGACGGTGATCAAGCACGGCCATCAGTTCCAGGAGAACGACCTGAAGTCGATCACCTCGGGTATGAGCCAGGACCAGGTCAGGACCACGCTCGGCACGCCGACGACGACCGCCGCCGTCGGCTCAGGCAGCGCCTATTACTACATATCGAGCACCCAGGGCCAGACGTCGTTCTTCAAGCCGGTAGAGAAGGACCGCAAGGTGCTGGCCGTCTATTTCAACCAGCTCGGATCGGTGGACCGCGTCGCCCACTACGGCATCAAGGATGGCAAGGTGTTCGACTTCGCCAGCCAGAAGACGCCCACCCCCTCCCGCGACGAAGGCCTCCTCAAGGCCCTGTTCCGCAACCTGGGCGCCAAGCAGTTCGGAACCGACTGAGGGTCGAAAAGCCCCCGAAAGCGGTTCTCGGCGCGCGCTGCCAACGGGGATAGGCCCCGTCAGGGGCGCGCCTGCCTCCACGGCGCCGATCCGGTCTGGGCCCAGTAGGAGAGAGACTTCTTCCGGCGCAGCGCCGGCTCCTCAACCAACAGTCGGCAACAATAGGCCGACGCAGCGGTTGCAGCGGCAGCGAGCAGGGCCAGCAACCACCACCTGGTGGACTGCGGCAGCACGGCGACGAGCACGGCGATAACCGGGGCGTGAATGAGGTAGACGCCGTAGGAGATGTCGCGGCGCAGGGGCAGCCCCTCGGCCAGGGACGAAAGCCCGACGAAGATGACCGTGTAGGGCAAGCAGACGGGCAGCAGCACCGGGCCAAGTCCGAGCGGGAAAGCTGCGAGCATGACCGCCACCGACGCGCCGGCCAGGACGCCCGAAAATGGGACGCGGTCGCGGAGAAGGAAGAAGCCGGAACCGACTGCGAAGTAGGTGAACAGGTTGATAAACGTCGTGAACCTGCCTGGCAGGGCCTGCGCGATCGGATGTCCGAAGCCGATCAGGAGGTAGAGCGCATAGCACAGGGCCAGGACCGCGAGAAAAACCGCGCGCCGCCCGAGTACGCCCGCCACGCTCATCAGGGCCAGGGCCGCATACGCCAAGACCTCGAAATGCAGGGTCCACAGGGCGCCGTTCACCACGACGGGGCGGCCACTCCTTGCCGTGACGCCAGGCAAATAGTCGTACGTCGAGGTCAGGATGTTCTTTGCATAAAGCCAGAACTCGCGATCCGTAAAGTAGTCGTGCCACGACAGGGAGGTCAGCGCCGGCCCGACCAGCAGCATGGTCGCGATCACCACGGCGGCGAGCGCGGGAAAGATCCTCAAGGCGCGATTGATGGCATACGGGACAACGTTTCCCGTGCGCACCAGTCCCGGAGCCACGAGGAAGCCGCTCAGGGAAAAAAAGATCAGAACGGCAAAAAGGCCGAAATGTACGAAGCCGCCGCTATAGAGAAATAGCGGGTCACGGATATCGTGCTCGGTGAGCCAGCAATGGTGCAGCAGGACCACGCTCGCGGCGGCCAGTCGGACGTGGTCGAAGCCGGGGCCCTTGCCGGACACGGCCACGAAGCGGTCTTCCAGTGTCACCCCCGTGCTCCCGTAAAAGACACGACATGCCCTACCGGGACTGCCCCGGCACCCATCATGCACGTATCAAGTGATCGTCGAGCGACCTGAACCTGTCGGCCCGCATTCGCTGCCCGCCTGCGCTCCAATCGCGGACGCGACCTGCCTTCGCAGCGTGCTGCGACGGTGCCGCCGGGTCGTGGATATTGGCCCAGCCTGCCCACCGACCGCCTGGTGGTCTCCGTCCCCAATATGGGCGAGCCATGCCCCAAACCCTATATAGAACGTGAACAGCACTCCCATGGTGCCCCAGAAGTGTACCGTCGCACCTATGAAGCACAACCCAAGCACGGTCGCGCACCAAGCGTACCTGCATCGGCGAAGCTCGGGATCCTGGGGCGTCTCCATATGGCAGAAGACTGCGCGCATGGCCATGATGATTGATGCAACCAGGCATACCAACGCTGGAAGACCACCCCACAGGGCGATGACGAGCCAATAGTTGTCGACAGTGTCGGCGGCCATCCAGCTCGGCCGCTCCCAAAAGCCCAGCGGAACACCGATTATGGGACTGTTCATCACGTTCGCTATACCGAATTCCCATATCCACACACGGTACCAGGCGTTGTTTGAATCAAACACGAGACTCGTGGCGAGCACTTTCAGTGGCGACCGGTTGGAGAAGAGAGATGCGATCAAATAAAGCGATGCGATGCCCGCGATTGTGAGCCAAGCGCGACCCGGGATTTGGCGTGTAAATCTCTCCCAGACCGCGCCCGTCAGGATAAGTATGAGCCCGAGCAATGGCGCCGAGGACAGCGCGAAGAATGCGGCAATCGCGATGAGCGAGCAGCAGAAGAGCCGCTTGAGAAGGTGCGGTTCGGTGAACCAGAGCAGCGCGAATACCGCGGCGCTGTAAGCGCCTAGGAGAATGGGATGGTCGAACACCGCCATCGCCCTGGTGAGCCCGAGTCGAGTATCGATCCACGTTATCGGGGGTTTGCCAGTCAAGGCAGCAACTATATTTCGGGCGAAATGCTCGTGAAACAGCGATTCTGGTATCGCCAGGGCGCCGGCGATCAAAACAAGAATGAAGAGCAGCTTCGTGGTTGCGATGAACTGGCGAGCATTGATAATGTGAGCGCGAGCTATGGCATACCCACCGGCGGCGTCCAGAAATATACCGCCACCAGATTGAAGAGCAGTCTCGAAAGGTTCCTTGATAAATATCGAGAAGGCATACCACGCAAACGCTCCAACGAGGAGGAAGTCGAAGCTGTAAAGCTTCAATTGGCGTCCGGAGCAAAGTCGCGACACCGCAATCGGGAGGCATATAATCAAGACGACACGCTGCCAATTGAGGCGCATCGGGCCGAAGAAGAAATCGAACTCAGGCGGCAGGAATATCGTCAACAGAAGCGCAACAACGGGTAATGGGATGTCCGAGAGGCGCGCACGCAGGGCTTTCGGAGCAGCAAAACGGTGCGAGTGCTTGCGAAGCTTACGTGCCTGATAGCCTGCTGTGGAAATCAATGACATTCTTTAGAACCATCAATCGGCGGTGGCCTCGGCGTACATCGATTCTGCATCATTCCGCGTCGGTTTTGGGTACCACGGCGGGATGGATGCGTCCACGCCACCCTTATCATGGCGGCGCCAGCACGGGCTGGCGGGGGTCAAGTCCTGGCCCAGGCGTTCCGCGCGCATAGGAGCAGGGCAAGCCCCGCGGCTCCGATCACAGTACCCGCGGCGCTGAACATGTAGTCCACTAGGCTCGGCGTCCGCCCCGGCGAGAAGTGCTGCAGCAGTTCCAGGGCGCCGGCGTAAGCGAGCATGCTGGCGGCGACCCGCATCCAGCCGCCATACGCTGCGGCCGCTAGGAACGTCGTGCCGGCATAGGCAACCGTGTGCTCGACGTGACCACCCAAGCCGGTTCGGACCACTGCGTCGGAAGGAGTTAACGACAAGGCGGCGATTGCCGCGACACACGTCCAGGCTGCCGGCCGTGCCAGCGCCTTCAATCCGGGCCGCCACCGAAGAGCCCCGTTCATGTTCTGTGTCCACATGTTTGCGCTTTCCTAGGCCCGGCATATGACCGCCGGCATGTGCATCTGTGCGGGCACTCAAATTCGTCGACGTCTGTTGCCAACCGGGCCCGCTTACATCCTTCTCATCCCCCTACGGAGCGACCGAGCCGGACGGAGAGGCGCCCCTGATGTCCCGCAGCAGACCCCAATAGAAGTTTTTCTGGTCCATGGCGAACATCAGGACGGCAAGATACGTGCCGCCCATCGCCATGCCCGCGAGCGCGAGCCGCGCCGGCACCGGCAACTGATCGAGCCAGAGCTCCGCCACCCCGTATGCGAGCCCCACGGCGGCGACGCTCGCGGCAAAAGGTGGCAGGGCTGCGATCAGAATCTCGTACGGTCGGACAGCCGTGCCGTGCAGGCACCAGAAGACATGCGGCACGAGCCACAGCGTCATCGCCACGGAGAAGCCGAGGGCCACCCCCGCCGGGCCGTAGGGCAAGCCCAGCACGAATCCTGTGACGGCGAGCGGGGCGATTGCGCATGCAATCCGCAGGCTTCGCCCCTGCAACCCGACTGACTGAAGCAGCCACCCCGTGGGGTTGATGATGCTGAACACCAGGATGGTTGGGGCCAGCAGGCGGTAGACGGTTGCGGCTTGCGCCCATTTGGGGCCCAGCAGAAACAGGACGATGTCGTCGGCGAACACGGCAGCAAACAGTGTGATCGGCATCGTTGCCGATACGACCAGTGCGAACCCCCTGAGGAAGTAGCTCTTGAGCCGCGCCGGTTCCTCCTGAAGCCGTGCCAGCGCGGCAAAGGCAACCACCCCAATGGCGCCCATCGCATCCCGCGTCGGAGCGTTCGCGAGCTGGTACGCGGTCCCGTAGATGCCGAGCGCGCCAGGGCCCCACACGCGGCCGATCAGGAGCTTGTCGAGGTTGTAGGCCAAATGCACGATCAGGTTGTTGAGCGTGACCGTGCCGCCGAAACCGAGCAGCGAGCGCACATCCGCATGCCGGCGCGGCAGGCCCGGCACCCATCCGGTGCGCGCCCACAGAAGAGCGCCGGTGATCGCCGGCGTGGCAATTGTGGAGCCGACCAGGCCCCAGTATCCGAAGCCGGACGCGGCCAGGCTCACTCCAATCCCGCAGCCCACTACGAGAGACGTCGTCTCTATGATCGAAAGTTCCACATAGCGGAGCTCACGTTGCAGGAGCGCCGAATGCTGCGCGCACGCGGCATTGAAGAGGAAGCCGAAACCGACCGTCATGGTGATCCAGAACAGGCGCGGCTCGCCATAGAACGAGACCAGAACCGGCGCCGTTGCGATGCAGACGAGAAAGAGCACCGCGCCGACGAGAAGGTTCACCCAGAACAGCGTGGAAATCTGGTCCTCTGTGATGCGCGAGCTCTGCACGGCGGCAAGGAGGAGGCCGGCGGTGGTGAACAGCTCGTAGAAGCTCGTCACCGCAATGACCATGGCAACGAGCCCGAAGTCCTCCGGATGCAGCAGCCGCGCCATCGCGGCGATGTAGCCGAGGCGGAGGGCGGAATTGGCGACCTGGCTGCAGACCTTGGCCAGGCCGCTCTGAATCACCCTCTTCTTCAAGTCCTTCATATCGGTTCCTTGCGGTGCGACCGCATTGCACCCCGACGCCCGTACGGCGCCCGAAAGTCAGCCTCGGCGCCGCCGCTGCGGCAGGCGACCCTGGGGCTCCGGACCTCTCCGACCCGCATTGAGTTCACCCGCCGGCCCCGGCTGCGGCCTTGCTGAAGCCTGCCCGCCATACCGGGCGCTTCAGCCACACGTCCCGCCATGTCGCGGCGCGCGTCAGGAGCATCGGGTTGCTCGAAAGCCGGGCAGCCGTTCCGTAGGCCAAGGCGCGGACCAATGGCAGCAGCGCGTTGACGAACAGACCGATGGACTGGTCCAGCCCGGAGAAGTGGCGCGCGATCAGCTCGGCTCTTGCGCTCAGGCCGCGTACGATCTTGTCCGTCTCGTGCTGCTGGGAGGCGCCGCCATAGTGGATGATGGTGGCTTGCGGAGTGAATGTGGGCCGGGCGCCGAGCTTGCCGGCGCGCATGCAGAAATCGGCCTCCTCGCCGTACATGAAGAAGACCTTGTCGAAGCCGCCCAGCCGGTCCCACAGCTCGCGATCGACCAGCATGAAGCAACCGCAGACGATGTCGACCTCGCGCACCGACAGCCGGTCCCAGCCGCCGTAGCCCTCCGGGTTCATGAGCGCGCTGCCGGGGAACGCAGTGTCGAGTCCGAAGGTGCGGCAGACGACGCTCCAGACCGTCACCCGCCGCCAGCACGACGTGGGGTCGATGGAGAGGTCGCCGCGCAGCGACTGGCCGCCCCAGATCCTGGCGGCCGGTCTCTCGCCGGCGAACACCACCAGGCGGTCGATGGCACCATCCAGCACGATGGTGTCGGGGTTGAGCAGAAGGAGGTAGCGCCCGCGCGCCTCTTCCGCGGCGATGTTGTTGGCGCGCGCGAAGCCGAAGTTGGCGGTGAGGGGAAGGCAGCGGACCTGCGGCAGCTCGGCCCCGACAGCATCGATGATCCCGTCACCCGACGCGTTGTCGGCGAGCAGGATCTCGTATGTGGTCTTCTTGGTTTCCCGCACGATGGAGCGCAGGCAGTCGAGCGTCATGTCGCGCGTGCGGTAGTTGACAACGACAATGCTCACCGTGGGCCGATCTTGTGGTGCCATCGCGATATCCAATGAACGCAAATACGCTGTGCCGCGGGCCCGCCGTGTGAGGCCGGCAGGAGCGCCGGCCCGTCCCAACCCGAATCGTCTCCTCGCCTCCGGAACAGCGATGCAACAAATACAGGGCGATGCTTACTATTCCCTCAAACCACGCGTGCCGGCCACCCCTACTCTCTATCGTACGGCCGTACGCGACGGCGGCCCGAGACATCAAAATCGGTCCGCTGTGCGCGCTTCTGGCACGAACTCCTCGCGGGCCGACAGCCTGATTATCACGCGCCGCGAGCGACAGTCCATTGGTATAGTCGATGTCTGGATCGGCCCAGGGCCTCCGGACTGCCGTCTGCCGGATCGGGCGGGGCCCCGGGCCGGGCTCGGCATCCCCGCACCCCGCCGGATCGGGTGTGGGGCGCGGCCCGCTCGGGGTTTCCGCCAATGCCGCCGCCCGGGGAATGCGGTCATTCTGCGAGTTCCGTTCCTCAGCGCGACGAGCACAGGCAGCAGTGGCGGACACGGTCCTTGAACCTGGCCTCGAACCTGGCCTTGAAGCTGGGCGCGGGCCGGCCCGGCCGGATGCTCCGGAGCATGCCGCCGGGGCCGACATGGTCTGGGTGGCCGGCGGCACCTTCGGCATGGGGTCTGACCGGCACTATCCGGAGGAGGCACCCGTGCACCGCGTGCGGGTGGACGGGTTCTGGATGGACCGCGCACCCGTCACCAACCGGCAGTTCCGCGCCTTCGTCGCCGCCACCGGCCACGTGACCCTGGCGGAGCTGCCGCCGCACCCCAGGGACTATCCGGGCGCTCTGCCGCACATGCTGAAGGCCGGGTCGCTGGTGTTCGCACCGCCCCGCCGCCGCGTTGTCGACCTCTCCGATTGGAGCCAGTGGTGGACGTTCAAGTTCGGCGCCGACTGGCGCCACCCCTATGGGTCGGACAGCTCCATCCGCGGCCTGGACGACCACCCCGTGGTACACGTCGCTTACCGCGATGTCGAAGCCTACGCCGGGTGGGCCGGCAAGGCGCTGCCCACCGAAGCCGAGTGGGAGTTTGCGGCCCGCGGCGGACTCGACGGCGCGGAGTATGCCTGGGGCGATGAGTTCGCGCCCGGCGGCCGACACCTCGCCAACACTTGGCAGGGCCGGTTCCCCCACCAGAACCTGGTTGAGGACGGCTACCGCCGCACGTCACCCGTCACGGCCTTCCCGGCCAACGCCTACGGGCTCCACGACATGATCGGCAACGTGTGGGAGTGGACTGGCGACTGGTACGCCCCGAGGCACACGGCGGATGCGGCGAAGCCGTGCTGCATCCCGAGCAACCCGCGCGGTGCCCCGGAACGCGAGAGCCATGACCCCTGTCAGCCGCTTATCTCGATTCCGCGCAAGGTGCTCAAGGGCGGCTCGCATCTGTGCGCGCCCAACTACTGCCGGCGCTATCGGCCGGCCGCGCGCCACGCGCAGCCGGTCGACACCTCCACCTGCCACATCGGCTTCCGCTGCGTGGTGAGGCCGCGCCAGGCGCCGTGAGCCGCGCCTGCCGCCCCGTCACCCCCGCGGCTGGGCCTCGGGTGCGAAGCGCACCGTCAGGCTCTGCGGCAGGCGCAGGAGCTCCTCCAGGTCGCCGCGCAGGCCGGCGGCGCGGCGGAAATCCTTGAGGCGGGCGAGCGCCGCCAGCATGCTGCGCAGCTCGGCCAGCGCGATCTGCTCGCCGATGCAGCGATGCGGGCCGGCGGTCGGGCCGAAGTGGAGATAGTGGCCGGGATCGCGGTCGAGCCGGAACTCGCACGGCGCCTCGAACGTGCGCGGGTCCATGTTTGCCGCCTGCACCAGCGCGCAGACCAGGTCGCCCTTGTGCACCGGCCCGCCGCCGATGACCGCGTCGGCGGCGCAGATGCGGAACAGCACCGGCGACACCGGCCTGAACCGCAGGCACTCGCCGATGAAGGCGTCGAACCGGCGCTTGCGGCTCTCGGCATCGGGCGTGGCGCAGACCTCGCGCAGCACCGACATGAGGTCTGCGCGCGGCTGGCGGCCCTCGACGAAGATACCGGCCACGCGCGGCTCGATGCGGGTAGGCCCGAGCATGAGGTCGACGACGTTGGCGAGCGACTTGCCGACCGAATAGACCCCGCCCACCAGCAGCTCCGCCAGGATCGCGCGGATGTGCTCGTCGATGTCGGCGGGCACGCCCTGCTGGCCGCGCTTGATGTCCACGAGGGCGGCGAGCAGGTGGCGCTTCCCGGACGGCTTGCGGTATTCCTGCTCCATCAGTTCGTCGATGTGGAGCAGCATCTCGTCGGTCATGCGCTGGGCCGAGATGGTCAGCTCGCGCGCGCGCACGATGTTGAGGAACACCTCGCGGAAGGCCGCCTGCGCCCAGGCCTGCATCGTCAGCACCGGCTTCTCGTGTGCCAGCACGGGTTCCAGCCGCGCCAGCCAGTCCGGCGGCACGTCGGTCAGCTCCAGGCGGGCGAAGGAGGCGGCGATGGCCGTGGGCGACACCCGGTCCGGGCCGGGCAGGCCGAAGAAATACCTGGCGATGATGACGGGAACCACGAGGGCGAGATCGCGCACCACGTCCATGCGCCCCGACGGCAGCACACGCGCAAGAATGGTCTTGGTGATGTCGCCTGCCGCGCCTTCCAGCTCGGCCGCCATATCGCGCTTGCCGCCTTCGGTGAGCGCTCCCAGCGCCCGCATCAGCAGCCCCATTCGCTCGACGCGCACCGGGTCGCTGGCCGGCAGGCCGACCAGCATTGCCTTGCCGTGGGTGATCTCCCCGATGTGCTCGCGATAGTGCTGCACGCCGAACGCGGCCTCGTCGCGCAGCACCGCGGCCACGTCGTCGCAGCGCCCGACGAACGCCGCGAACACCGGCTGCGTGGCCGTGTGCGTGTCGCGCCGCTCCGCGAACCTGAAGCGGAGGACGCGCGCCTCGCCCTGCAGCAGCTGCTGGCCCAGGAGCGCAAGGCGGCGCTCGGAGAACAGCGAGGGCGTCTCCGGCACCGCCGGGTTCGGGGTCACATGCGGGCGGTTGATGTCGATGGCGGCGCGGATGCCCGCGTCGTCCACGCCCATGATGACGCTGCCGTCGGCGGCGGGCTTGGGCGCCGGTACGTAGCCGTCCTCGAACTGCGGCTCGAAAGTCTTGCCTTCGGCGATGCCCTCCAGCGCCTGCAGGCTGGGCACGAAGAAGTAGTCGCCGCCGCGCGTGATCACGAGGCGAGGGATGTGCGTCAGCGCCGCCGGGCTGCCGGGGACCTGGAACGCGTCGGTGAGGGCGCCGCCGTTGGCACCCGTGATCGGGCACCTGTCGAGCCCGGCCTGGCCGAAGATCTCCCCGCCGTTGATCCACTCGCGCTGGATGAACTCGAACTGCGCGTCGATGCGTGCCTGGTAGCAGACGAAGAGCAGGCCCCGCTCCTCGCCGTCCCAGTCCTCCGGCCGCTCGACGAGCGGGCCGCCGTAGGGAATCGACTGGCGGAGGATGCGGTGGCGCTTGGCCACGTCGCGCAGCTGCTGGTCGCGCGGATTGACGCGCCGCACGTGCGAGCCCACCGGGCACTTGAGGCCGTGCGGGTCTTCCGTGTGGAATCGGAAGTCGTTGATGAGATGGCGCTCGCCGGCGCCGTACCACTTGGGCTGGCGCGGATGGCGTACCAGGGGCGCGCCGTCCTGCCAGCGGCCGAACATCTGCGCGGCGAGCAGCTGTCGATGCTCCTCCTCGCGCGCGCGCTCCTCCAGGTAGTGGTGGAAGCCCACGACGTCCTGGGCCAGCTTGCGGAACACCATGTAGGTGCCGTTGGTGCGCAGCTCGGGATTGGCGGGCTGGATCGCGGTGAGGCCGTCCTCGTCCGGCGGCCCGAGGAAGATCTCGCCGGGGGCCACCGGCGCCCATGTGCCGTCGCGCCGCGGCGTGCCGCCGCCGGGGGGCGGCGGCGTGAGCCCCAGGTCCACGAACGGCTGGCTCAGGCCGTCGCGGAAGCCGAAGTGCTCGACCCGGTACGTCTCGCCCTTGACCTGCTGCAGCGGCGTGTAACCCACCTCCAGCTGCAGGATGCGGAAGCCGGCCGCCGCCTCGATCCCGGCGATCTCAGCGGGTTGCTGGCCGCCGCTCTGGGCGAGCCGGTTCGCGAGCGCCACGGTGTTCGTGTAGAGCCTGGGCATGCCCTGCATGGGCGCTGCCGCGCCGTCTCCCGAGGGCGCGCCGGCACCGGCGAAGCTGGCAGAGACGAGGATGCCGATCAGGCCGTGGATATCGCGGTGCCCGAGCCAGCCGTGCCACAGGCTCGGTGCCGAGTCCGCGAAATCGCCGAGCAGGTGCGCGCGCGCCGCCATGCCCTCCTTGAACGCCTCGGGGAAGGTCTCCAGCGTCACCGGATCG